>JAVWLC010000060.1:0-1501 GCA_036638175.1 Raoultibacter sp.
CAAAGTAAACCCGCTGCTCCTAAAAGCAAGGCACCAAAAGCTACAGCGGCCTTACCTAAAATCGATAAGCAACTGAACCTGACGAGCTTGCCCAATATCGGGCTTGCTCTTGCAAAGCGTCTTGAGGCAAACGGCGTAACCACGCCTGATGCCCTCAGGGAAACAGGAAGTCGCGAAGCATGGAAGCTCTTAAAAGCACAAAGTGGTGCGGCTTCGGTCAGCTGGCTGTATGCGCTTGAAGGAGCCATTAGGGGAGTTACATCAAAAGATCTCGACGAAGGAACACGAGCCGAGCTCAAGGCATTTTGTAAGCACGTTTCCTAAATTAGATAAGCGACGGGACCGCCTAGGCATACCCGTGCCGTAAGCTGGGTTCTTTAAGAGTTCGGTTCTCGCGAAGCGCGTTAACGGTTGTTCTTACTCACCTTGGTACCCATGGCGGCCTCCGCCACCAGTACCTTGTCCGGCACCCATGCCTTGGCCGTTGCCGCCACCTGCGCCTTGACCAGAACCCATTCCCTGGCCTTGACCGCCGCCAGCGCCAGTGCCTTGCCCGGTACCATCGGCAGAACCCTGACCACTTCCGCTGCCAGAGCCCTGTCCGCTGCCAGCACCCATGCCCTGGCCGTTGCCAGCGCCAGCGCCTTCGCCATTGCCATTGCCTGCGCCTTGCCCGGTACCATTGCCGGCCCCTTGGCCGTTGCCCATCCCTTGGCCATTGCCAGCACCGTTGCCGTTGCCCTGACCGTTGCCTTGGCCGTTACCCATGCCGTTGCCTTGACCTTGGCCGGTGCCGTGTTCGTGGCCGTGATTGCCCTCGACCGTTCCGCCCGCGGCTACGATGCGATCACGCAAGACGCGCATCGTCATTGAGCGGCATTCCTCGAGTGTTACATTTGGGTCGAGCTCCATGAGCTCTAAAGCGGCCCGATAGCGGTTGACGCCCATGCCTGCAGCAAGAGCAGCTTCGCGTTCTTCGGATGAAACGGAATGGCAGGTACCTTCGCAAGGCCAAGTAGCAATGTAGCGATCGCTTTCTTGGGAAAGCTTTTCTGTCTGCTCATTGTTATCGGAGGTGACGCTGATTTCGACATACCCATTGGTGCTCACCGATGTCATAAAGGTTTCATTTTCGGAAAGCGCAGCCATGGCTTCGTCGTAGGTCTTACCAACAAGAGAGACGCCGGAAAGCGCGAGTTCGCCATCATCATTGACGGCTCGCTGGGATATTACTCGGTCAAAGCAGTTTATGCCAAGCTCGATTGAGGGGTTAATGTCGATTCCGATATAGGCCGTCTCTGTTGAATAGAGCTTAAATCCACCGAACCCTACAGCAACCAGCGCCAGACACGCCGCAAGAGCAAGTCCGAAATTGCGGAAGCGAGCGCCGCGCGACGATCGCGATTGCCCATCTCTCCGTGCGGAAGGCGTCACGGAAATGATTTTTGCTTCACGAGGCATATCGTTTGCGGGCGATTCCTGCTCCTGCGTGTCTTCGGTA
>JAVWLC010000060.1:1511-9906 GCA_036638175.1 Raoultibacter sp.
TGACATCGTCTTTTCTTTTAATCCCTGTGGCATCACGACAGCATCGAAGGCTTCGTGAAGTTCTTGTTCTAAATCTTTCATGCGAGCGCCTCCTTCAGCTGTTGTTTTCCGCGGGATATCCACGAATAGACGGTATTTACGGGAGCTTCGAGCATATCGGCAATCTCTGGTGCGGTATAGCCTTCGTATAAAGAGAGATACACAGGGGTGCGCGGAGGATCGGTGAGCGCAAGTATTGCTTCGACGATTTCACTTTTGACTGATCCTGGCTGTGCATCGCAATCTGCTGACGGTATGGCGAATGAAGTAGCATCATCATCAATTGAGAGATTGAAGCGATGTGACGCTTTCAGCATATCTTTGCAGACATTGGTGGCAACTCGAATAAGCCATGCCTTTTTGTGCTCGCTATCATTAAAAAGGCCATCGAATGAAGCGTACTTGATAACCGTTTCCTGAAATGCATCCTGCGCTTCATTGCTTTGCTTGAAATAGAGAAAGCAAACTCGCCATACGGTATCACCGTATGTATCGATAGCCTCCTCTATGTCCGCGCTTGCTCGCATACTCACCATTCTAAACGGTCATTGGCTGTTCGGACAGAGCCAAACAGCCAACTCTCGCTCGAAATACCTTATGCCTGGTTTCCTGCGCCACGACCGCCGTGGAATCCAGCGCCATTACCAGAGCCGTTTCCGCCACGTCCATAGCCGCCGCCTTGACCTTGACCTTGTCCTTGTCCTTGTCCTTGTCCTTGACCCTGGCCAAAGTTGTCGCACGTGCCGTCACCGTTGTTGTCTACAAAACCTTGACCCTGACCTTGACCCTGACCTTGACCTTGGCCCTGACCAAAGTTGTCGCAAACGCCGTCGCCATCGCTGTCAACAAAGCCCTGACCGTTACCGTGGTTGCCGCAATTGCCACTGCCGAGGTTGTCGCAGAGGCCGTCTCCGTCAGCATCGACAAAGCCTTGGCATGCACCATTTCCGACGCCAGCACCCTGACCTTTACCTGTACCGAAGTTGTCGCAGATTCCATCTCCATCGGCATCGACAAACCAGCCGCCACGTTCACCAATCTGGCGATACGACGCATTAACAAGTGCGCCCAGCTGATCTCCCTGACATGATGCAACGCGCGTTCCAAAGCCACCGCCATGCGGTCCTGCTGCAAATGCTGTAGCGGGAACAGCCAGTGCCAATACGAGTGCTCCTGCTGCAACAATTGCGATCTTATTCTTCTTCATGATTTAAGCCTTCCTTTCGTCTTCGTACTACCAACACGAATCAAGTCCGGGAATCCTTGCAAAGATTTTTGAAAAAAATAAAATAAACCGCCACAACAATCGTGACGGTTCTCAGATAAATCATATAAACAAGCCTTCTATCAGGCAATTTTCACATATTTCCGCTTGCCAACCTGAAGAACAGATCCCAAAAGTTTTTCTGGCTCAACATTGTAGGCTTTGGCTGCAACGGCTTCTCCATCGATCTTGACGCCTCCCCCATCAATGAAACGACGTGCTTCGCCCGCAGAGGCAGCAAGCCCTGCCTCGGCAAGAATCTTGGCAAGATATACAAGGCCCTCATCGTTTGGAGTCAGGTCAGCTTTAAACACCGGAATGTCCTCGGGCATCTCATGCTGCTTGAAGATGCGATCAAACTGCTCTTCGGCAGTCGCTGCTTCAGCTTCACTGTGATATGCCGTGATGATGTTGCGAGCTAAGGCTCGCTTTACCTTATTAGGATGGAGGTTGCCCTCAGCAAGTCCCTGCTCGATTGCGTCAACTTCATCGACTGTGCAGGTGGACGCAAGGCGATAGTACTTAACCATAAGCTCATCGGGAATCGACATAACCTTACCGAACATATCGTCTGGCGCATCAGTGAGACCGATGTAATTGCCGTAGCTCTTCGACATCTTTTGTACGCCATCGGTGCCTTCAAGCAACGGCAGCGTCAGGCAAACCTGCGGCTCCATGCCCTTCTTTTCCATGAGCTCGCGGCCTGCAAGCAAATTGAAGAGTTGGTCGGTGCCGCCAATTTCAACGTCAGAGTCGATGACAACCGAGTCATAGGCCTGCATGATGGGATACAAGAACTCGTGCAAGCTAATGGGCTGGTTGCCGGTATAGCGGTTATGGAAATCATCGCGCTCAAGAATGCGCGCAACCGTAAAGTTTGACGCAAGCGCAAGCAAGCCCTCCATATTAAGAGCAAGCAACCATTCTGAGTTGTAGCGCAGCGTGGTCTTTTCAGGATCAAGAATCTTGAATGCTTGGTCCACGTAGGTTTGAGCGTTCACTTTTACTTGCTCAGACGTCAGCTGGGGACGTGTAGAGTTACGGCCCGATGGATCACCAATCAACGCGGTGCCATCGCCAATAATGAGCGTGACGTGGTGACCGAGGTCTTGGAATACGCGCAGCTTACGAAGCGGCACGGCATGTCCGAGGTGGATATCGGGGGCCGTTGGATCAACGCCCAACTTGATATTCAGTGTTTTGCCGCGCTTAAGCTTATCGAGCAGCGCGGTTTCGGGTACGATTTGCGCCGTTCCCGATTTGATGATGTGCAATTGCTCTTCGGGGGTTATCGAACTCATCTCCTCTTACAACCGTCTTTCACAATCTACGCAATCCCAGTTGCGCATTTGAGCGTTCATGGTATCACAAGCGCCTTTATTTGACGCCTCTGAACAGATGACCGCTCGTCAAACCTTCTGCTTTAGATACGCGGTTATCACCCGAAAGCGCAATGTCACGCGCTCGAACGGCACGCTGTACGGCTTTGGTGACTTCGGCAACATTCATAAGCGTCGTATCGACCATGACAGCCGTTACCCCCGCACCAATAAGATCGGGAACGGTATGGGCAACATCGAGGGGGACCGCATTATAAAGATGGCTTCGCCCACAAAGATCGGTAACCACAGCAAACTCGTAGCCCCTTCGATCCTTGAGGTGGTGCGGACTTTTTCTGCGTGCACATTCGCTACAGACCTCGTTACAGGGACCTTGGCTCATAAGGAGACAATGCTCTGTGACCATGAGCTCCTGAGAACCCATGATGGTAATACCGAGCGGCACCGGGGTGTCAGCACCAATCGCTGCGATTTGCGACAGCGAAAGCTCGGGCGAAAGCCAAACGCGCTTGGCGCCCAACTCTGCTGCGGTCTGCAACGCAAGCTTGTTGAGAATTGGAACATGAGGACCAACCTCAGGAGCGGCGTTTTCACCAACTGCTCGCGTCAGCTGACCCAAGTTTTCCACCATGACAGGCTTGCCGACCCGCACGTATGACCAAGGATCAAAGCCCACTTCATCCTCGCGAGCGCCAGGAAGCGGATCGTGCTCGACAGCTGGCAGCGCAATAACAACTTGCTTAGGGTAGCCTGCTTGCTCGGCGGTTCCTGAAACCTGACCCGCGATGACGGCATGGCCGCGCTTATAGTTGATCGCAGGTACATAAATAATATCTGCGCCGGCACGCTTTGCTGCGCGAGCACAGGCAGGATTGGTGGCCAGCACCGCAACGTCACACCCATGCGACTTAACGGGGGGAAGCACTGCGCGATCTTCCACGCGCGGGAGACGACGATCGCGCCACGCTGCAAGCATTGCCTCTTCAAGGAGCTTCAGCGCACGAGTACGCACCTTATGGAGTTGCGAAAAGCCGATACCCACACCTTCGTCAAGATCAATAGTCAGTGAATCAAGAGTAAACGGCAGGTTGCCGAGGCGATCAATGTGCTCATACACTTCTTCTGAAGTGACTGGTTTCGTACGAGCAGCCTCAAGCGCGGAGCCATCAGCTTCAGCCGAAATACCATCAGCTGTCTGGAATCGCACCACAAGCGGCTCGCCCAGACGCAGCGTAGCCGAGCCCGTCACCGCAACACGCGGCTCACAGGGATCGTCGATGAAACCTGCTGCTGCACTTCTCACGCGGAAAACGCGATCGCCTTTGCCAACACGCTTCGTGAGAGCCAGCGTGTACTCGCCTTTACCACGAGACCTCAACCCTGAAATAGTATGAGCAAAGTGGCCTTTATTGGTCCAGAACTCCAAGACATCGCCCTCATGCAGCTCATCTTCAGCAGCAATCGCAACAACGCCGTCTTTTGCTTGGGTCACGCGACCGATGAAGACGCCGCGATTATTCGGCCGGCCATAGCTCATGATCTCATTGCCGCGATCGCCCTCAAGATATGCGGTGGTGAAGCCCCGCGAAAATGCTTCTGCAAGCGTTTGCTCATCTTGGGCAGGAACACCATAGGTTTTGTTCGATTCGACAGCACGATCTCGATCAGCCAATACGGCATCAAGCGCGCGACGGTATACGGCAGTAACTGCATACACGTAGTCGGGCGACTTCATGCGGCCTTCGATCTTAAACGACGAGACGCCCGCTTCAACCAAGCCTGGCAAAAGCTCAATGGCACACAGGTCTTTCGGGGAAAGCAAATGTTCGCCATCTGCCTCAAGCGTTTTGTTGATTGCTGCGTTATGGAGCGAATAAGGCAAGCGACATGCCTGGGCGCAGACGCCTCTGTTAGCCGACCTGCCACCAATTAAGGAAGACATAAAGCACTGGCCCGAATAGCACACGCACAGCGCACCATGAACAAACGCCTCGGTTTCCATGTTGAGACTTGCGGCAAGCGAACTCAAACGTGCAATCTCTTCAAGCGAAAGCTCGCGCGCAAGCGTGACACGCTCCGCTCCCAGTGCCGCAGCCGCCTCAATACCCGCTGAAGCGTGCGTGTTCATTTGTGTTGAAATATGCAAGCGAGCATCAGGAAGCGTGCGCTTGAGTTCGGAGGCCACACCAATATCCTGCACGATAAACGCATCGACACCCCGACGATATGCCTGCCGTGCAAGCTCCATTGCCTGATCGGCTTCATCGGGAAGAATTGCCGTATTGAGCGTCAAGTACACAGCAACACCGCGAAGGTGTGCAAAATCGCACGCTTCACCGAGTGTGTCGAGCGTGAAGTTATCAGCCCCGCGGCGCGCATTGAAAGCTTCAGTACCAAGATAAACCGCATCGGCACCTGCGCGAACCGCAGCGTGCAAACTTTCCTTATTTCCTGCAGGACAAAGTAGTTCGGGAGTATTCGTTTTCATGCTTACCGTTCTGTATCGTCATCAGGCGGTCGTATCGCCGCCGCTTTTTCTTTTTTCATCATAGCGAAAACAATGCGTCCCGTGAGCCGATGCCCAAATAAAGCAGAAAGGCTCAATGCAATACACGTCAAACCCACTTTCTAGTATAGTGATACCCATGAAAAATCGAAGGAAACAGCGACAGGTGCATACCCACGCAACAGGCTGGGGCTTTTTAATCAGTCTTGCTGCTGTTGGATTTATCATTTTCGGCGGCGTGCAAGGCGCACTTGGCGTCATGAACTCGTGGCTCGACGATCTCCCCAGCGTCACTGAGTCTGACGCTTTCAACTTCGCGCAAAAAACTCGTGTTTGGGCAAGTGATCGCACTACACTACTCGCCGAGTTTTACATTGAGAATCGTGAACCGGTAGCAATCGAGCAAGTAAGCCCGCATGTACTCAAGGGTACCGTTGATACCGAAGACGTACGTTTTTATGAACACAATGGCGTTGATCCTCAAGGCATTATGCGTGCGCTCGTCAACAATATGAGCGGCGGCGACCTTGAAGGAGCCTCCACGATTACACAGCAATTTGTACGTAACACCATTCTTTCCGAAGAAGCAACCGATATCTCATTCGAGCGCAAGATCCGCGAAGCCGAGCTGGCAACGCAACTCGAAAAAGCATATTCCAAAGACGAAATTCTTCTCATGTATCTCAACACTATTAACTATGGCGATGGCTGTTATGGCATTGAAGCTGCTTCCAAAAACTACTTCCAGAAATCCGCCATCGATTTGACGCTTGTTGAAGCAGCAACACTCGTCGGCATTCCGCAATCACCCACTTATTTGAACCCCAAATCAAATCCCGATGCATGCCTTACACGACGCAACGTGGTTTTGAGCCGTATGCTTTCAGCAGGCGACATCACGCAACAAGAACATGATGAGACAGTAGCGCTCCCGCTTGAGCTCAACCCCGCGCCAGCACGATCAAATGACGGCATCTACGCTTACCCCTACTTCACGAGCTACGTACGTCAACTTCTGTTAGATGAATACTCGCGCGATGAAGTATTCAAAGGCGGCCTAACCGTCTACACCACTATTGATCCCAGCATGCAGGATAAAGCAGAGCTTGCGTGCCAAAATCAATACGAGCGCATGGGAGAAAACTTCGAAGCCTCACTTACGTGCATCGATCCTGCTACGGGCTATGTTCTTGCCCTTGTAGGCGGCAGAGATTATGAAGCGAACGAATGGAACATTGCAACACAAGGCGGAAGACCCGCTGGTTCGTCATTTAAAGCTTTTACGCTCACGACAGCCATTGAGCAGGGCATCAATCCAGCTACCCTCATCGATTGCACCTCGCCTTATAAAGTTGACGCTGAATGGACCGTTGAAAACTTCGGCGGAGCCGACTACGGCATTCGCTCCATCCAAAGCGCTACCGCGCTTTCATCCAACACAGGCTTTGTGCGGCTTGCTCAGCAAGTCACGCCAGAAGCTATGATTGAGACGGCGTACAAACTTGGAGTCACCACCAAACAGCCCGGCGGCCTTGCCAACACGCTGGGCACAGGCAACGTTACAACGCTTGAAATGGCAAGTGCTTATGGGACGTATGCATCAGGCGGCATTCAGCGCGATCCTGTAGCCATCACCCAAATTCTTGATCGCAACGGAAATGTTGTCGACGAGTATAAAGATCAAGGCGAGCGAGTCATATCCGAAGAAGTTGCCTACGCAACCACAAAAGTCCTCAAGACCGTATTCACCGAAGGCACCGGCGCTGGAGCGTTGCCCTTCAATGGTCAAACCGTAGCAGGCAAAACAGGAACATCGGAAAGCTTCATGGATCACTGGCTTGTGGGATACTCGCCCCAGTTTTCTTGCGCAACCTGGATTGGTGATCCTACGCATCAAAGCTTCGATCAATACATTACCTGCAATGCACTCTGGCAAGATTTCATGAACATGGCACTCGAAGGACACGAGGTCAAAGACTTCGCGACCGCAGCCGATCCGCCTTACGACAATAAATTCAATAAGGACCAAGCTGATAAGCTCAAAAAAGAAGAAGAGAAAAAAGAGAAGGAAAAGGAACCCGTTGTTGACCCAACAGATCCTTCTAAGGCTCCCAATGTTGTAGGCATGACGCTCGATCAGGCTATCGCTGCCCTCGCTGGGTTTAGTGCAGAATACGTTGAGGAAAACTCAGCTACCGTACCTGCGGGAACCGTCATCAGCCAAGAAGTTGTCGGCACAAAGGTAAGGCTCCATGTCTCTTTGGGGCCGCCACCCGAACCTCCCACTCCCCCAACACCAACCCCTACGACGTAAGGGCAAACAGCTCTTTACGACCGACTAACTTAAAGGTTGATTATGTCTACTATTCTTGTCGTTGATGACGATAGAGATCTTTCAACTATCGTAACGCGCTTTTTAGAAAGCGAAGGTTACGAGGTTGCCTCGGCAACAAGCGCCGAAGAGGCTTACGAACTGCTGACTGCGCAAACGTATGACCTAATCCTGCTGGACATCAACCTCCCTGGCGATGATGGGTTTGAGGCATGTCGCACCCTCAGGCGCGTCAGCAGTGTTCCTATCATTTTCGCTTCCGCGCGCACCAGCGAAACCGATCGCATTGTGGGACTCGATACGGGTGGCGACGACTACCTGCCAAAGCCTTATTCGCTGCGCGAATTACTCGCCCACGTGAAAGCACTGTTGCGACGCTCGGGTGGCGCACTGCATGGCAAAACGCAATGCTTCACGGCGGGACCGTTTTCGGTGGACGAGGCTACCGGTATGCTCCGTAAAGGCGATGTTACCATTGAGCTTTCTCCCAAAGAATTTGCCCTTGCCTGGTACCTCATGCGCCATGAAGGCGAGGTGGCCTCAAAAGAACGTTTACTTGCAGAAGTGTGGGGAGCCTTTTCAGAAGTAGAACCTCAGACGATATCAGTTCATATGAGTTGGTTGCGTGCCAAGCTTGAAGACGATCCGGCGCACCCTGTCTTCTTCATCACCGTGCGAGGAAAAGGATATCGCTTTGACTCACACCAAGCCCCCTCACACGATGGAACGCACTCATGAGTGCCGTTACACGAGAGACAACGCGTGAAGCACGCCGCATGCGCCGCACCCTGTTTATTGTTGCGGCAAGTATTTCGCTTGTGCTGGTGGTGGTAGCAAGCGCAGGCACCCTCTTCCTTGGAAGCGACGAGGCCTCAATGCTTGCGCGCCTTGGCTTTGTCGATTTGTTCGAAGCT
>JAVWLC010000061.1:0-2392 GCA_036638175.1 Raoultibacter sp.
TTTAATGCCAAGCCAGCCAGACAAAACTTTAAAGGGCGAGGTCGTTAATGCTGCATGAACTTTACCTGATTGAATATGTGAACAACATACCACAACGTGTTCACATATTTCGTCCTGAGAAAGATACGCAGCGATCAGACTATCGCGCATTAGTGAGTTTGAATGCGTTCGATAAACGCATGTGTTTGCTGTGTATTAAGGACGTCAATGCAAGTCGCTTCTGGTTACAGCGTAAGCATGAGTGGGACCATCTGGTGGAGATTGATCGACGTATGATGCGTCTACGCCATTCTCCTATATTCGTTAACCTTCCAAAGCAGATACACGAAGACCTTTGGTCGTTCTATCGTGCCGTCGGCTGGGCTTACAAGCAGAAGAAATTCATTGACCAACAAAACATCTCTGCCGCACCATCCTCTTGATGCGGTATCAATGCGCACAGGGATCTTCCTTGATGTGCTGAATAATAACAAAACACCAGCAGGTAAATGTATCAGCCGTGTTGTCGATGCCGTACTTGCTGCGGAGAATAACCATGATAAAGAATTGGTTGATACGCACGGAGACGATCGTCCATAAGATGGTTGTTGATGTAACAGCAGGTACTGCTGTTGGTCTGGTTGAGACTGTCTACTATGCACCTAAAGCAACAGGTGGCCGTCGCATCCACGGAACAAGCATGACTTGTTTATGCAGCGATATCTATCGTCGCCATTTAGTTTGGACTGATTCTAATGGAATGGACGAACTCTTACCTAAGTATAACACTGCGAAGTCGCTGAGCCGTCGTCTTCGCTCGGAAATCAATCGCCTTGTGGCTGAGGGGAAAATTAATGGCAAGTCCGTTGTCGGAAATCAAAATAGGCAGTCCGCTGCCGCAAGCGTGTGACCAGATCTTCAATCAAATCGTTAACGGTACGATTGAGATTCTGAACGATCTTAATGACCTGCATCAGCATAGTTCTGTAGCGCTACGCAGCGCTACAGAACTCGGCTTGGAGGTTCTTAACGGGAGCTGGAACTTCACTCCAACGTACATGGATAAGACCGCTTGCCCTATGTCCTATTCTCTTGGGCATACGATACCAACTGAGCAGGGAAACTTCACCGACCTGCTTCGTTCTCTGGCGCAGAAAGCTGAGAAGGAAATGTTCTTTAATCCTCTATGGCGCTTACGTGGCTTTATCCTGAACCATGATACAGTCACTGGTAAGACTGACCTGCGTATGCCGAAAGACTGGTTGATTAATATCGATGAGAGCATGAGACTCCACCATTTCATGGATTTGGTTGAATCGTATGTCAACGGTGATGTGCGTAAACAGATTATTGCTAAGGTTTATGAACTGTTTACAATCAACCCTGATGTTGTTGCGTGTATCGCCTGTATCGACGGCGAAGTGGTTCATCTTGAGCGTGAGCCTAAAGTGAAGTATGATCGTGCGTTCGCATATAACATGACGCCGATCTTTAAATTTCTGAATCATCCATGTGGGCACAACATGACTCAGGACAAATTCACAACCTACCGCAAACTGGTTAATCTGTAAATACTGTTTGTAATAACTAAACAATCAAAGTAAGGAAATAACGATGGCTTCAATTAAAGGTAATGCAGGTAAAGCACAAACGGCAGAAAAAGCAGAAAGCCCTGCCCGTCCGCGTAAAGTAACAGCTCCTGTTTATGCTGGTGCTGCGTCTTCCGTTAAGAATCTGGAGACGAACGAAGCTCTGGAGGTATACGGCAAAATGTCCATCACAGGCATGATTTTCGCCAAGAACAGCGCTCTGAGCTGTGCATTATCCGAACTGGAAAGTACGCTGGCACGTCTGGGCGTTGTTGAAATTCCACCGTGTGGTGGTGAAAACAAAGTCGCCGAAGCAAATGAAAACGCATTAAGCGCAATCAACGGCTCTGTAGCTAACGTCACCAAGCGCGGTAAAGACATGCTGTTTGATGCGATTTACGGCGATAATGGTTGTGATGAGTGCGGAGACGAAGAAGCAGATACCCTACCAGACGGCGCAATCTTTAGCACTAATTATGGTCGCAATATTTTCAGCGATTGCAAATACACTGTTCAGCGCCTGTTGTCTATCCAAAGCATGGCGCGTCGTATTCGCATCTCCTTCTTAGGTGAAGAGCCTGCGCCAGACAATCGCGTTGAGCAAGTTACCGACAGCGTTCATGCGTGTCTGCATAACCTGATCGAGCACATCAACGACACCTCTATCCTCGTCACTTCTGTTAACGATGACCTGTGTTCAAACCTGCTGGGAAATAACTAATGATCGATTTTGCAAAAGTTAAGAGCGACAAAGAAACTGGCCGTCTGTACCACATGGCTCGCGGCGAGCGTGGTCGTTTTGAAAAAGTCTTCCTGACTGATAG
>JAVWLC010000061.1:2492-9839 GCA_036638175.1 Raoultibacter sp.
CCGCTGAAAGTCGTTGGCTATCATGCAGCACCTGTTATCACTCTGGCGCAGTACCTGATGGGTCTTGTCTTCCCTGAAGGTGATATGTTGGGTCGCGCTGTTGAAGAACCGTTGTTGAATCGCGGTGAATGTGGTGTGACAGAACTGACGATTGATATCAACACTGTTTATAACAACATTCAGGCAGATATCAGTGAGGCCGGTCGCCAGTTGTTAGGACAGGCGCCTGATGAGATTGGCGATGTTGGTATTCGTGACCAGTTGTCACTGATTGAATACGTCACCGCGGTTGATGAGATGATGGACTTCTTGTCCACTCGCATGGACTTCCTGACTGAAATGCTTAACAGCAAGATGTAATGAAAAAGGGCGGCCCTCGTGATGAGAGTCGCCCTTTTGTTTTATAGCGCTAAACCTATCCCAATCGCAGCAGCAATGCGAGTCATCCACAATTGGAAATCAGCACGTTTCTGATCTTCAATTCGTGCCTTACGCTCCGCCACAAGATCTTCTGACAGGCCGTTAGCTCGTTGTTCTTCTGCTTGCGCCAAACGCAATAGCTTGTTACGTTCGTCTATGGTCAGGTTCAACACATCAATCAATTTGTTACGCTCCTCAGTCCTATCCTTTGCAGACTTATAGAGGTTTATTAGATCAACCATCCCTTTATTGTCGAGTGTCGCCAGCTTCTTATCATCAATCTCTTTGAGGACAATCTGTGGCTTAGCAGGTACTGCCTCTGGTGCCCATTCGACTTTATTGATCTGTTGGACGTCCTGCATAGTCGTCTTGCGTTGTGGCTCGATGTTTGAAAGCGAACTACAGCCAGTGACTAACAGGCATAGAAGTAACGTGATTATTCTCATAGCTTATTGTACCTGTCTACCAGCTCGTCCATGCTGTCATCTTCACTTGGTGGCTTAACATTTGTCTCAGGCTTCCGTTCGTTCAGGTCTTTCACCGCATCGTTAACAGTCTGGCTGTCTTGGACTTGGTTCTTGATTGCCTGTTCGCGCGTATTGTCTGCGGCTTTCTGTTCACCTGTAGTGATTGGCGAGCTTGCTTTTGGTCTGCGGAATAACAATGCAGTCACAACAAGCACAACCACCGATGCGAAAACCTTCCAGTATTTTCTCAACATCTCAATAGCCTTTGACATAATCAGTCACTCCCGTGTACTAGCTTTGGTCTGACTTCTGCTCGTTCTTGGTCGTCTGGGTGTTAATCAGGTTCTCGGCCATGAATGCGATAGAGAAGTAGGTCAAATGGTTTGTCTCACCTTGAAGCAGTAGCGTAATGCACATACCAGTGGACACCAACACGGCTGCGAGCGAAGTCACAGGGTTAAGTGTCCAGTATTGCTTCCAATCAAGGCCTTCACGCTTGGTCTTAACGATGTAGTTCATCAATACGCCACCGATGTAGGTACAAACGTATGCGAGAATTTCCACCGTAGACAAGTGTTGTACAACGTCACCCATGTTCAATACTCCATATTGGACAAAAAGAAAGGGCAGCCGAAGCCGCCCTTATAGATCAAAGCTGATCAGCAGTAATCTGACCATCTTGATACAGTTCACGTTTGCGAGATTTCCACGTGGAAGATACTTCCGAGAAGAACTCTTTCAAACGATCATCGTCCAGCTCAAAAGGCTGGCTCACGCCGTACTTAGAGCACAGACCATTAAAGGTCTTTGCGTACTCTTCCTGCAGGAGCGATTTATCAGCGCTCACACTCAAATACGACTTTGCAGATAAAGCCACAGTTACTTGCATTGTCCGTTCCTCTTATTTTGTACTCACATAAATTACTATGCGAATTTTAAAATTAGGTCACTGAGGACAACTGCTTTCGACTGGTCGTTAGGCGTTGTGTTGTTTGCAAACACTTCACCACCAACAAGGCGTAAATCAGCAGTGCTGTTCTCATCGCCGACAGTACCACATACGACAAGAGAGTCCATAGAAGCAGATGCTTCAAGGCCTGTCGAAATGTTTATTACCTGAGTCTGAGCGCCAATCAACAAGAACCAAGTAGGAACTGCATCACGTAAGATGAAACACGTACGGTTATCGTTGTTAGCAGCAAGGAACTTGGTGTTCATCGCGGCGGCAGTCAGAATCGGCACGTTCTGCCCTGAAAGCTGCATCACTGGTTTACTGCCTGCGATTCCACCAACGTAATCTGCATTACGTGCAGTAAGAAAAGCCTGCATGTTGGTATATATCGAGTTGTTTCCAGTGTTCTGTGTCGCGCTTCCGTTGCCGTGAGCATTCAATTCTTCCTTGGTGGGAGGAACACCAGTGAATAACAACAACGTGAACGAGTGACCTGCCCAGCTCGAAGACGAACTCTGGACAACTGTTTGAGCTATAAGCATACGCATAAATGCGTTAGCCGTAGACGGTAGCATCTTCATTACACGCTCTCCCTGAAGTTGTCCGAGATACGCATGCCTAGGTCTGGACCAAAAATCATACCATACTTACCTGTCTTAGCAGGGACAGGATTGATATCTGTCCCAACGTCCAACACAATCCCGGCATAATCGTCAGGTATACCTGTAAGGTAAGAACCGATTTGAGGAATCTGCAATGTCAAGGGCACAGCGACTGCATGGGTAAATGCCGCCTCAACAAATGCCGTACCTTTTTCTGCATAGAACATCAAAGGTAAGAATGCGGTGATAGCGCTTGTACAGGTATAACGAATGCGGCGTGCCGTGAAGTCAGTATCGATGATGCCGTTGACCGTAGAGACTGTAGTCCACACACCAGTAGAGATATTTTGGTATTCTACTTTACCATATGCGGAACTATTCACCGTACCGCATAGAATATTGGTGAAGTGGAGAGTACGCCCGAAGTCGTATTCAACAGAATCGCCAAGAGTCCACTGGATAGAAGTACCACTAGAGTTATCGAAAGCACAGGCCGCCTGTGACAGAATCTCTTTAGGTGTCTTATATAAGAATGTTCCTGGGGCGGGTGTGAAGCGTGTGTATTCTGGGTAGACTGCATACGTTTGCAGCTTGGCTCCGTTGCGCAACAAAGTACGACCAGCACCATAACCACCACACGGCAATAGGCTACGCACACGCATGTACTCGCGTACCCACTGACCATTAGCTTCTGTTTTAGACTGCGTGAACTTATATTCCACAGCAGCGCGGCTAGTGGCGAGTAGGTCTAAGAACGACTTAGGGACGTTGTTGCTACTACCGTTACGGAAGAATACGGCGAAGCCTGTTGAGTTCGCTGTATATCCGTTTGTGGCAAGTAGCATACTAAACGTCATTCTCTCGGAGATTAACATTAGTCCTCCTTAGAACTTGATGCACAGATCGGCAGCACGTACTGGATTATTAAGCGCCACAGTACCACCAAAGATTTTCAATTCTGCATTGCTGTTCTCATCGCCGACAGAACCGACAATAACAACCTGAGCGCTGCCACCACCACAAAAATCACCGAACGCATTATTACCCGAAGTCGAGTTAGTATAACGCGCCATGAACCAAGTAGGAGTACCCGCTTGGCCAACAATGAATTGACCAGACTGCGTTGATAGAGGTACTGTCCACGTCATTGTCTCGATATCAGTAACACTAACGACAGCCTGCACGTTCAAGTCAGCGAGGAAGTTTGAGGCAGTAGCCCACTCAGATATAGGACTTGATCCCCATGGCACAGTCGCAGCGCTCGTAACAAGAGTGATCAGACGATCATCAGTTGGGATAGCGCCGGAGAACAAAGCAATGTGCAGTCTGTTTGATGGAATACTTCCGTTCATCAGGGACAAGACATTCGCACTTGCATTAATGCGGTTAAAGTCGGGTGAAACGCGCATATCAGTATGCCTCCGTGTTAATGATTTTGTTATTGATGTAAATGATGCCTACGGCCTGTTCCTGCCCTGGAACAACCGTTGTATCAGATACAAATACATCATAGTTCGCTGACTGCTTGAGATCATCAGTCACAGACAGTGCATAGTGCCCAAAGGCGCGACCATAATTGTACATACTGTCAGTAGAGAAGTTGAACATATATGTCCATGCTGCACTAACTGCTTTAAACAAAGTAACGTGACCTACTTTGTTTATAACGCGAGGACTAACACCTGCTGTGTAATCTCCGTAGAAGTGAAGCGCAAATGCAGAGATGCCAGACGGGAATGGATTTGTGCCATACTTAGATACTATACGGAAGCGGCGGCCCGTCACAGGAGATGGAAGTGCAAAGAACTTCTCAGTGTTTGCGACAGTCGTATACATATTAACAGACAGGTTTGTCACGTCTGTCCATGTAGTTCCCTGTAGGACCTGCAGGAACACCTGATTGGTTGAGTTGTTCGCAAACAGGTTCTGTGTTGCTGTTGCGTTTGTACCAATCAACGCGGCTAAAGAGTTGAGAGTTATGTCCGCTCCGAAATCATAGTTGACATATTCCCAAACGTTATCTGCGTTACGGGTTTTCGGCACCATCATTGCTGCCGTACTGCTTGCTGGCCATGCTGCAATTCGCGCTGCACCTCCAGAAGTGGAATCAGCAACGCGATGGTTTAAGATTGTAGAAGCAATAACATCTAACTGGAATTGGACGTTTGATGCGTAGTTTACGAAATATAAATCTTGGTACGACTTAGAGTGCAGCAGTGTTACCTTAGGTAAAACTCGTTTACCACGATAACCTTGTACTGTAGTCCATGCAGGAGGAGGAGATACCTGATAGCTCGCAACAGAAATAGGCGTAAGAGTCTGGGCTCCCTGACCCGTAGGAGTAGATGTGAATATACGGCTACTCACCATGTTGTTTAACAACGTTTGGATATCGTAGTTCAATGGGTTCGGGATAGCCCCTTCCATGAATGCGCCGAATAGAGATACAGTTGTATTGGTGTTGATTGGAACAATTTTCATATACATGCCCTTGTGTTAAAGACAGTTCAAATTAATGACGTGGTGCTCTTTGTGGAACACCACGTTCATGTTTATAGCTGGAACGTCAGGTCAAGAACGCGATACGCTTGACCAGTAACCAGAGCACCGCCTGTGTATTGGAGTTCTGCATCAGAACCCTCAGGCCCAACAGTACCGACCATCGCACCATTTATAATAGCGTTGAGATTGAATCCAGCCCACGTGTTGGTCGTGTTAGCACTGGAGAGCTTCCTGTACATGAACCACGTAGGCGTACCGTCTGCAATAACGTTCAACATGTTAGCAGAACCAGAAAGTGGTAGCGTGATAGTACGAGACTGCACGTTGACTACTGGCGTCATCGCTGGGAGTACCATGCTTCCTAAGAAGTCCTGTTGAGATATCCCTACGATGTTCGCTGCCGACTGCATGTTGATTGACGGTGATGCAAGAACGATATCAAACAGCTTGTCTAAATTAGGCATTGTACCTTTGAAGACACCGATGTGCGCTTGACCAGCGACAATCGCAGATGCAGGAAATTCAGCAGCAACTTGTGCCTGAGAACAACCTTTATTACTAATCATACCGCTCTCCCTGTAATACACTTAGGCACAACACGGAACGAAGGGATTGGCGTCTCCAATGTAGAACCGTGTGTCCACGTTGGGTCACCCATGAACAAGTCTTTAGTTGCAGCTTGTTTAACATCATCAGTTATGGATAGATGCGTCTGCGACATGTAGCGACCATTTGGCGTAGTGTTGGCCACAGGGAAGTTATAGTTCCATACAGTAGCAGGAGCATACGAAGCACCACTCATGATAGGAAGCACGGTCATCGACTTAAACTTGCCTAACGTTCTTGGACTAACACCAGCAGTGTACGTGCCGTAGAAGAACAAGCCAAACGGAGCAGGAGCCAGAACGTTAGACACAGGGCTAGCCGCTTTGTTTACCAGACGGAACTTCTGTGCTTTCTTACGTTGAGCCACAGGAATGGCGTAAGTAGCCGCTGCCCAGTTGACAGAAGACGCTGTAAATGCCGCTGTTATATTAACGGCATCGACCCACTTATCATCGATCAATGCTTGCAGCCAGTTTTCAGCCTGCCCGAAGATTGACGTGTTTGCCATTGAGAAACCAACGAGCGCTTGCGGTTCGATCTCGGCACCGAAGTCGTACTCAGCAATCTGGACGTAGTTCTCTTCCGTTCGGTTGTGTGTGTTGATAACACTATACAGCGCTGACGATGTGATACGCGAGTTTAAGTCAGTCAGTCTGTGCCCAAGAACAGTCATTGTGACCGACTCATTGTATGCAGCCAGGTTGTTGTTCCGTGCGTCATAAGGAGACAATCTGACTTTAGGAATAACACGCGGAATGGTGCTGAAGATAGTGCTCAATGACACAGGAAGTTGTTGCCACGTCGGATAGAACTTGTTGACACCAAACCCGGACGTATCAGTCGTAGGTATATACTGATACGCCTGCTTCACGTTTACTGTGTTAGCCACATAGGTACGCGTAAACAAACGTGCAGTGATTGAGTCATTAACGAGTGAGTGAATGCTACGCTGCCCGCTCTCAGGAATATCCGTGTCAAACACAAACCCTACAGCGAGCATTTGTGTGTAGCTTAAGGCGTTGTATGGATAGATTTGCATGGCTGCTCCATTAACTGAATGAGATGTTATTCAGTGCGATTGTCTGTTTGGTAAGAGTAAACGTACCATCGCCATTATCAGTCAAGGCCGCACCCATTTGCTGCAAGTCTTGCGGCGTAAGCTCGATAGCAGTCGCCATGTTCGCAGTCTGGTCTGAAAGCGCACCAGTATGACCCAATAGAATGTACATGCGGTTGAACGCTTTCGTGTACGTCACATGGCCGAGCGCACCATCAGTACATTCAAATGTGCGTACACCCGGTTCAGTCTGGACGATACGCATCAGGCCAGTAGAGATGAACGTTGAGTCCATAACACAGGCCGGTAGGTAGTCACGCAGGAACGAGCGCAAAGTGTTCAGGCTGTACATAGATGACTTTGCTAAAAAGCTGTTCCACAGATCGTCAGTGATTGTGTCACCTGTAGAGAACACTACAGCGGCATTTACTTCTGTCCAGATAGGACTACCATAAGACTGCGACATGCCAACGGTGTTATATGATGCGTAGGTCTGTGGCATGAACGGGTTAACAACCGACATGCTTTGAGTAGATGGCAGGGGATTCCCACGCATGTTTTGCATCGCTTTAGAAACGTACATCAGTTGCTCCTTTGCGAAAAGCGAAGTTTAGGGCAGAACATCAAGGTCTTCTGATTTGGGATAACTTCACCAACGATCTTGAATGGACCTTGTGTACCAACAGCAGCCGCAGCAAACATAACTTCATCGGAGTAATCGATATCTCCGTGAGCCAGTGT
>JAVWLC010000062.1:0-9793 GCA_036638175.1 Raoultibacter sp.
TAGGCTCGAACCCCTACGGGTTCACCTTTATACTCCTCGGCACTCTCATATTCTGCATTGTTGCAGTGATTTTGCTCCGTCGGCGCAATTTGCTTTAGCGAAACCGCAGACATCTCGTCTACACAGAAGATCAGCCGAACTTATCGCTGTCACAAAAATTGCTTTGTTTGGCTTCCAAAATGACAACTACAACATAGTTGGAATTTCCAACCCGTTTGTTTCGGCAACTTGAAATATTTTTTGCCGTTTTTCATCGGAAAGCGTTTGAATATATGCCTTTAGATTTTTAACCTCTTCTGGCTTCCTCTCTAGAAAGTACAAAAGAGAACGCACCGCCTCAATATCTTTTAAACGTTTCGAAGAAGGGTTTCTCTCAGGATTGATATAGAGCTTGTGTAAAGCATACGACACAGGAGATGGGATCTTGATTTCGTAACCTCGAACTTCAACCCAAATTGGTTTTAGCATATTTAGATCGCATAGTTTCTCAGCTTTTACCCCGGTGAATGGAATCTCAATCACCCCTGGTCCGCTTCCCACTTGTGATGACAGAAACTCAACCTCAATTCCATTCTTGAAGAACTTTCCAGTATCAACAAAATGCTCATCAAGCAAAAAACCCGCATCTTGAAAGTTCTCAATCAGTGACTCTGCGCCATCTACCTCAAGATAAGGATTACCGAAATAAACATCGACATCACGCGTCTTAAGGTTGGGAAGATAGTCTTTCCCTAAACAATATGGGTAGAGGTATTCAGCCCAACTGCCAATTATCATAATGTGCGGCAGTAGCGACGATTGACGAAGAACATCAATGATCTCCCAGAACACTTCACTCTTTTGATTTTCAATCATGAGTGCCTCAATGCTTTTTGAATAAAAGTCTCCTCGCGCTCGAGACGTTTAATCACGGATTCAAGTTCTTTACGACGAGCGACTTGCTTGCGTAAGCCTTTTTCGACGGATTCAGCAACCCCAACATATTCGGTAACCACGCGATCACCTTCGCGATACTTTAAATAACAATATGTCCTATCGCCTCTCATACGGACGGTCACACTACCACGAGGAAGTTTTGCGCACTCCAACTCGTAAGCTCGACGAGAGCGAGTGTTTCGATCAAGCTCCTCTACAAGAGTCTCTCTTATTATGTTAACGTCATTCATGACAATAATATGCCCCACAAATATGCAGAAGTCAACATTTTGTGGGGCAATTTTGTGCAACTCATAATGCTATATTTATGGCTGAGTAGAAGGAGAAGTCAATGCCAATTTACGCACCGATCCAAGATATGCAAGACACGGCGGCCTTTTCAAAACTCGTAGAGAATTCACCCGAGCCTATCATTATCACGAAAAATGGCTGTGAACAGTTCGTGGTCATTTGCAGCAAAGACTACAATGAGCTTCGAGAACTTCAAGCAAAGAATCAAATCATGGAGCGCCTGTTAGTTGCGGAGCGAGAGCGAGCAATCCGGACACACAAAGATACCAAGAACTCTATCTCCTCACTGAGAAACCAGTATGACCTATAGGTCCCGTATTTTCAAAAGCACCAAGCTGGTTGCACCAGATCACGCATAGCTCAACACCAGATTATGTCGCAATATGTTGGGTGAGAAAAGGACAAGACCATACAGGATTGCCAGCTTCTACGAGATAGCCTAATCGCCCAAATCTGCTTTCCCCATGAGAACGTCCTCACGCAGTATGCGACACATTTTCTCGGGCTCTTCAAAACAGGGGCTGTGTGCTGACTCGTCAAAGGTATAGAAGCCCTTTATGGGCGATTCAAGTACCTCGGAATACTCCTTGGCGAGCGTATATGACACTTGAAAGTCGAACTTGCCGTGGAAGATATAAACAGGAACATCCAAACGAGGCACCGTCTGACAGAGGTCAATTTGCAAGACGTCATCCCAAAGGCAGTTCAGGGAAAAGGAATTTCCCATCGGATAATGTATTTTGTCTTTCCACGAATACCCTTTGTAGGCAAGCACCGACATAACTGACTTCAGCATTGATCTCAAGTGATGCATTATGCCAATACCAAGCTTCGCCATTCCTAAACTGCGGACCGCTAGATACCTGGAGTCTATCTTGGCTCCCTGATCTATAGGATATTTTTCGAGCTTGCGGACCATACCTTTATTTTCTGCGGCACGAAATTCCTCAAGCATAAACGCATAAGCAAGTCGCTCTGACTCTGCCTGTCGCACAACTTGTCCAATGCCAATGTAAGCATGAAAAAGTTCGGGAACTTTTTGCACAGCCATCACACCAAGCAACGATCCCCATGAATGCCCCATCACGTAGATTTTCTCTTGCTTAAAATGCTCGCGCAGAAAGTCAGTCACGGCGAGGGTGTCTTCTATCATTTGTTCAAGCGTCATGGTGCTCGGCGCGATGTCTTTCTGACACGAAATACCACTTCCCCGCTGATCCCACCAACAAACAGTAAACAGCTTTTTCAATCCAGTCGGATAATTCTGGGTAAAAGGTATCTCTGGGAGCCTAGGCCCCATGCAAAAACAGCAGCACAGGATTATCGCTCCGAGTGCTCTCTATAAACATGCCTTGTCGAGAGCCGTTAATCTCTCGGTATACTTTTTCGCTCATGCCCATCATTTCTTATCGCGCTTGTTTTACGGTGCTTCTGCTTCAATTATAAAAAAGCAAAGCTCAAACACTAGGTACTTCGGTTGGCATTCACGTAAGTATTGGTTGCATGTTGTTATATCAGACCCTCCGGTTATCGTCGTGACCAACGTACATCATCAAACGAGATACCTTTATACTGAGCAGATTGTCGGGAATGCGCGAACAGGCGCCATCTCCGAAGTCAAGAACAACCACCCGAGTCGGAAGCGAGATAAAAACCAGTGATAAACATCCACGAGAGCATCGCTCGTGAGCTCAACCTCACCACCAGCCAAGTCACCGCCGTTATCAACCTGATCGACGACGGCTTCACGATACCGTTCATCGCCCGCTACCGCAAAGAAGCAACAGGCGGCATCGACGACGTAGCACTCCGCGAACTCGATGAGCGTCTCACCTACCTCAGGAATCTGGAAGCTCGCAAGGCAGAAGTGCTCCACTCCATCGAAGAACAGGGGAAACTCACCGCAGAGCTGAAGGCAAGCATCGAAGCTGCCACCGTCATGCAGCGCGTTGAGGACCTTTACAAGCCGTACAAGAAAAAGCGCGCCACCCGTGCGTCCAAAGCTCGCGAAGCAGGATTGGAGCCACTTGCTACACTCATCCTCGCCCAAGAGCTGACCAGCGGCAATCCTCTTTCCCTCGCAGCAAGCTACGTTAACGCAACCGCAGGCTTCGACACCTCCGAAGCGGCTCTCCAAGGCGCACAAGATATCATTGCGGAAGTGGTCGCAGACGATGCGGAGCATACCGCGCTTCTCCGTGCCTTCACGAGAAAGCAAGGGGTTATTGCGGTCGATGCCGTCAACAAGGACGAGAAAACCGTGTACGAAAATTATTACGAGTACGCAGAGCCAGTCCTCAAAATCCCCAACCACCGTATTCTCGCCATCAACCGCGGAGAGAACGAGAAAAAGCTCAAGGTCAAAGTACAAACAGATGCCGCTTTTGCAACCGCCCAGCTCGAAAACCGTGTGATCAAACGGCGCAGCATCTTCACCGATATCCTTAAAACAACACTCGCTGACAGCTACAAACGCCTGATCGCGCCTTCGCTTGAACGCGAAATACGCTCAGAGCTCACCGAGCGCGCCGAAACCGACGCCATCAAAGTGTTCGCCAAAAACACGGAGAACCTCTTGCAGCAGCGTCCCGTACGCAACGCACGTGTTATCGCACTTGATCCTGGGTATCGCACAGGGTGCAAACTCGCGGTCCTTGATGAATACGGCAAGTTGTTAGACTACACAACCGTCTACCCCACCCCGCCGCGCTCCGAAATCAAAGAGACTCAGCACAAGTTAGCGCGCTACGTAAAAGATTACCGCATCAACGTTATTGTGATTGGCAACGGAACAGGCAGCCGCGAAACCGAAGAGGTCGTGGCCGACTTCATCAGTCAGTCCGCCGAACCTTTGCAGTACACCATCGTCAACGAAGCGGGGGCATCGGTCTATTCGGCATCCAAGCTGGCAAGCGAGGAATATCCCGATCTCGATGTCACCACACGTGGCGCCATGAGTCTGGGCCGCCGCCTACAAGATCCGCTCGCAGAGCTCGTTAAGATTCCGCCGCAATCCATTGGTGTCGGGCAGTATCAGCACGACCTCAACCAGACAGCACTCGAACATGCCCTCACGGGAGTCGTTGAAAACGTTGTCAACCGCGTAGGCGTTGACCTCAACACAGCAAGCGCCAGCCTGCTGGGATACGTCTCAGGAATCAGCGCTGCCGTGGCAAAAAACATCATCGCTTACCGCGAAGAGCACGGTGTGTTCACTAATCGCAAAGAACTGAAGAAGATTCCCAAGCTAGGCGCGAAGGCCTTCCAAAACTGCGCTGGATTTTTACGCATTGCCGATGGCGAAAATCCCCTGGATGCAACAAGCGTCCACCCCGAGAGCTATCCCGTTGCAAAAGAACTCCTCAAGCGCGCTTCGATGAAGCCCGAAGCGCTCACGCGCGAAGGAATTGCCGACATCGCCGAACGCATTGGCGATGCACCAGCTCTCGCCACCGAACTCAACGTCGGCCTACCCACATTGCGCGACATCATAGCTGAGTTGGAAAAGCCAGGACGAGATCCCCGCGACGATGCACCAGAGGTCGTGTTTAGCCGCACCGTACGCGATTTCGACGACCTTGCCCCTGGCATGGAACTCACGGGCACTGTTCGCAACGTTGTGGACTTTGGGGCATTTGTCGACATCGGTGTGAAGCAAGATGGTCTTGTGCATATCTCAAAAATCGCCGATCGCTTCATCAAGCACCCCAGCGAGGTTGTTGGTGTCGGCGATACCGTAACGGTATGGGTTTCTGGGATTGACAAGGAACGCGGAAAAATCTCGCTGACCATGGTGAAAGAAAAAGTATAAGCAAAACGGCACTTGGCAGTCCCGCACACGCCGCGCATTTGCTCTCGGGATAGCTTTCCTATATGCTCTTTTCATCTAGTTCCCAGACACAGGAGGAAATATGGAAAAAAGCAGTTCTCAAAAGGCGTTAAAGATTCTTTCTATCGTTATGATCGTTTTAGCTATTCTCTCGATTGTCAGTGGTCTGTTCATGATTATAGGCGGTGGTGCAGTTGCTGGCACAACAGTCTATGGTGGAGATGATTCCATGGCTGTCATGGCTGCCGCAGCGATGATTGGCGGCGTAATGATTTTGGTCGGAGGAATTATCAATCTGATCATCGGAATCTTCGGCCTGCGCGGAGCAAACAATCCACAAAAGATTGGTGTCTTCTTCGTGCTGGCTATCATCGGAGTTGTAGTCACTGCACTCTCCTTCGTCGGCAATATCATGAGTGGTTCTGATTTCACCACAATCATCAGTGGTCTCATCAGCTTTGTGCTTCCCGTTGCTTGCGTTGTTCTTGCAAACAACATCAAGAAGGAATTCAACGTCTAGGTTTTCAGACGAACATTTTGCACAAAAAACGGGTTCAAAGGCAGCAAGCTTTGAACCCGTTTTTACCGCGAAGGCTGCTCTCCTGACAGAGGCAGGAACACCTCAAACACCGTCCCGCCACCGTCATTGTCACGCACGGTTAGCTGTCCCCCCTGCGCATCAACAATCTCGTGAGCAATGGAAAGACCCAGGCCGTGATGGGACGAATCGCTCCGTGACTGATCGACCCGATAGAATCGCTCGAAAATCCTCGGCTTATCAGCATCATCTATCCCAGGCCCACAGTCCGCAACCGCAAAAACAACGAAGCGCCCTTCGCGACGAAGAGACATTCGAACGTCCTGACCTGCAGCTGAATAAGCAAGAGCGTTCTCGAGCAGTATCCTCAAGACCTGCACAACACGGCGACCATCGGCATATACACAAGGCAAGGGAAGATCAGGCAAATCAGGGACCAACGTAACACCCGCAGACAACGCTTTTTCATCCATGCCATCAAACGCTTCAACGAAAAGCGCTTCTGCATCACAAGAACAACGCTCAATCGCCCAACCTTGAGCATCGCCTGAAGCAAGCGCAAGTAAATCATCGGTAAGAAGTGATAGATTACCGCATTCCACCTCAGCTTCTTCAACAAGGGCGCACGTTGCCGCAGCATCCCCTTCTTGTGCTCGCGCCTTCGCGACCTCTAAATCAAGCTTAATGACCGAAAGCGGCGAGCGGAGCTCATGAGATGCAGCCGCCACAAACTCTCGCTGTTGACGAATAGCCCGCGCCACAGGTTTAACAGCGGAGCGCACGAACCAGCGACACGAAACCAGCACCAACACCAACACCAGTATGATTGCCACCACAAGAAACGGAGCTGTTTCTGTCGTGATGAGACTCGCCGCATCATACGACACCTCAACATCCACCTGCTTGCCATCCTGGGTTTCCGCTTTTGCTTCCAAATAGGTGCCGCCGCCACCCATCGCGCCTGACTCGAGCATCAAACCCGATTCGCCACTGATGCGAATCGAGGTGGTCGAAAACGCTGGACGATCAAGAAATGCTTGCAGGTCTGCAAGATCAGATGATTGCGAAGACGAAACTTCTTCAAGCACAAGTGAGAGAATATTCGAACATGCCGCTTCGGCCTCTGCCGTCGAGCGAACCTGCCAAACTCCGAAAACCGCGACCAAAGTGATGACAAAAACAAGCGAACAGGCAATGCAATACGCCGCCGCAAGACGGCGCGACAAGGCAACAATGGG
Organism: Raoultibacter sp.; assembly: GCA_036638175.1. GTDB lineage: Bacteria > Actinomycetota > Coriobacteriia > Coriobacteriales > Eggerthellaceae > Raoultibacter. Next base: position 6,833 of record JAVWLC010000062.1, read on the forward strand.
GTCGTTCGCCCTACGCGGTTTCACAAGCAGCTCCCAAATAATAGCCAAGCCCCCGAGCCGAAGCAATTTCCATTGAGCTTCCGCTTGCTGAGAGCTTTCTTCTCAAAAAGTATATGTAATTATCCACGTTGCCTGCTTCAACAGGATGATCTGCGCCCCACACTTTCATGAGAATTCGCTCACGCGAAAGGGGGCGGCCTTCTTGCCGCATGAGCGCTTCAAGCAAAGCCGCCTCGCGCTTGCTTAATGCCACCACAGCATCCCCTACCGAAAGCGTCCTAGCCGCCGCATCAAGTACAAGGTCTCCAAATATGCACGAATCATCTCTTACTTCATGGGGCCTCCGCAGCAACGCACGAGCGCGCGCCAGCAACTCATCGAGCGCGAAGGGCTTGCCCACATAATCATCAGCCCCCGCATCAAGGCCACCCACCCTATCTTCAACGGCTGTTAACGCCGTCAGCATAATCACTGGTGTACTGATATTTTTGGCTCGCATCGCCTTGATGATAGCAAGACCATCCACAACGGGAAGCATGATATCGATGATCGCAAGATCGTATCCCTGCGACGGATCGATTGCGCGAACAAGGCCATCTTCTCCCGTAAAACACGATTCCACAAGAAAGCCCGCTTCTCTAAAACCCTCAACAACTCGACAATTAATCGCAGCATTATCTTCAACCACTAGCACCTTCATCGAATTGCCTTCCTCAAACGGACTGAACACAAACTCGTTGTACGACAAGAAGTCTCTAAAAGTCATCTAAATCCAAGCCGTATTCCTCACAGCACTTTGATGCTTCTTAGAGAAGTCACGCAGCATTATAGATGCGACAAGAACAAAGGTGTCCGCGAGAAAGGAAAACAATCATGAACACCAGCAAACCATCTCCAATTGCCAAAAAGACTACCACAGCTGCTGCATGTGTTCTCGCAGCGCTTCTCTTCCTGACCTGTCTCGGTGGGTGCACAGCGCCAAAAACGTCCGAAGCGACAGCAAACAACACGCTGGGCCAAGCGCAAGACCGAGCAGAACAAGGCAGCGAAGACGCTTTAGCAAACTCAATGGAAAGCGCCGATCTTGTAGGGACTGTAGTCGATTTCGATTCAGCAGGATTCACGTTTCGTCCCACACAAGGAGATGATGAGACCGCCATGAAACCGCTCCAGGATGTCGGGACCGACCGCACCATCGCTTTCGCCGCCAACGTACAGACAACAAACGTTACCTACGATCGAAACACTAGAAGATCAGTAGAGTCACCTGCAACCACATCAGATATCAAGATCGATAGCTCTCTGTACGTTTGGCTCAATGATGCAGGTGAAGCGCAAAAAATTATCCTCTTTCACCTCGCTTAAGGAACAATCATGGGTGCTTTCAAACGAGCGTTTTTCTACCTTACGCGAAAACCTGGCAAAGCAGCAATCCTCATCGCCATCATGGCTGTTGCCTGTTGCATGGCCTTGCTTTCTCTGGGGATTCTTGAGACCACACGAACGTTGTCCTTCTCGCTCAAACAATCAGCCGCGCCAGAGATCGCTGTTTATGAGGAAAGCGGCAAAGGTGTGATCGAAGATGAGCTAACAGCCACACTGGCAGCATTCGAGTCCATCAAAAGCATCAACCGCATGAGAACCCTCGACGCATTTCCTGAAACCTTCAGCAACATTGAGGGCACGATTTCAGACCCTGGCTATGATGAAGCCGTGCGCCTCAACGCCTTTGATGACCTTTCTCTCGATAGCCCCTTTTCTGATGAGCTGGTGCGCCTGGTCGACGGAAGGCTCCTCAACCCCGATGACCACTACGCAGCAGTCGTGCATGTTGACCTCGCAGAAGCAAACGGCCTCACCATAGGTGATCGCATCGCACTCACAACCGCAGAAAACCTGCATGCAGAAGCGGAAATCGTCGGTCTCTTTGCTGGGGCAGGTGGAAACGAAGGCGAACAAGGAACCACCACTGCTCGAACCCAATCGTTCAATCAACTATACATCGACAACACAACAATCTCCGATCTTGGGGCAACAGGCTATCGCGAACTCCGCCTCATGCTCACCGACCCCAACAGCATCGATGAAACCCTTGCCGCCGTAACGCAAGCGTGCGGGGCTGGATACGCAACCGAAGTCTACGATTCAGCCCTCGCCGCACTTACCCCAACGCTCGATAGAACTGCTTCGGCAGCTCAAGCAACGCTCGCTCTCGTTGCGCTGACAGGGGTGGTGGCAGTATCAATGCTCCTTGCCATGTGGGGCAAACAGAGAACGCATGAGAGAGCCATATTGCTCTCCCTCGGCAGAAGCCGGGCGGAAGTAATCCTTCAAGCACTTATAGAGAGCATGGTTTTGTTCGCCCTCGCTGCCCTCATTTCTTCCGTGGTAGCAAGCATCCTCATGCCCCTACTCTCGAACAACCTCATACCAAGCGCCGCTCTTGCTGCCGCCCAAGCTGTTGGCATGAGCATCACGGGAGGTCTTTCACCCGCGGATGTGGCATGGATTTCAGGGGTAGGCTTTCTCATGGCGTCAACGCTCACTGCCACGTGTACGGCAATCACCCTGAGGCGAAACCCCCGTGATCTTTTGGTCGAAAAAAGGTAAGGAAGCATCGCAATGAAAACACGTACCGCATCAAAACCCCTCGGCGCATTCGTGCGCGCCGCACGCTCTACAACCAGGCACCCCTTGAGGACCCTGCTGCTCTTTGTCCTTGTCGCCATACTTGGCTGCCTGCTCTGTGCGGGAGGAGCCATGCTTTCCGCCAGTGTAATGACGCAAGCCGAAGGCCAAGGAGCGTTGCCTGCAACCTATCGCCTCGAACTCGATATCGGCAACTTACGCGAACGACTCGCTTCACTGCCCCCGGAGTACAGCTTCCAAGCCGAAAACGGCTCATGGGGAACCGATATTCCCAACAACGCCATCGAGAGCGTTCTCATGGAAGACGTAAAA
>JAVWLC010000063.1:0-9144 GCA_036638175.1 Raoultibacter sp.
ATACTTGGGAGGTAGCGAGAAAAAGCACTGAAGAGAGCCATGGCACCGATGAAGCAGAGTATAAAGACAACCTGATCAAGCCAGCCAAGAAAGCTAATGCCTACAACGTCAACAGAAACTGCAACTTCGGTTGCCGAAGTTTTTGGGGAGCAGGCAAGTAGCATTCCGTAGCCAAAATATAAGTACGGGCTTAGGTGTTTTTCCTGCGCCTTGTCTAGTCTTGATTGAGGCAAAACGTATCATCCCCCCGTGATTTACATGTTCTTAGTATACCGCACAGTAACTTGCTAAAAATGAACTAGCACCTCAGATAATTAAAAGGACTGAGGATAACAGCAACTCGGGAGCCATCGGAGGGAAGTGGTCTCCCGAGTTGTGCTTGAACCTAGCTTTATCCTAGTGCATTTGCAGCCATGTAGGCAGTGCCGCACGTGAGGGCAACGCCTCCGCCTGGATTGCGACAATCGCCATAGGTTGAATCGCCACCAATTCCGCCAATGCATGAACCCACGGCATAGAGCCCTTCAATGGGAACGCCATTCGTGCCAATGGCCTGGCACTCTGTAGTAACAGGAACGCCACAATTGGTAGCAAGTACAGTGGATCCTACTGCCATACCGTAGTAGGGCGCATCCTTGATGGGAACCAACCATGCGGGATCGAAATGCCACTGATCGTCAACGCCTGCTTCGCAAAGTTTGTTCCAGTCATCAACAGCCTTCTTGAGCTTATCGGCAGGCATGTCGATTTTTTCAGCAAGCTCATCAAGTGTTTGGCATTCGAAGATATAGCCTCCATCGACTCCTTGCTGGAAGCCGGTGCGCCAATCGTGCTCACAGATGCCTTCGGGAAGGCGTTCGTAGTTACCGCCAGTGTTCCACATTTTGTCGCCTTCGCCTTCGGGCCACATGGGGCGACGACAGATCATTTGATTCTTGCCTGTTGCTTCCCAGTTCCAGATGGTTTCTTCATAGTTTGCATCAAAGACAACGTAACCTCTGTTGCGCGGCTGGCTCATTAAGATGCCGCACTGATGGGTGAATCCAAGATTATCTACGGGCCAATAGGGGTAACGCTCGCCTTGAATATTGATTCCTAGCCATGGCTGCCGAGCTACCTGCACATCGCCCTTATAGAGGTAGTGATTCCAAGTGCCACAATCGATGCCGCCATCAAAGCAGAACGAAGCATCATAGCCTTGCATATCCGCTCCCGCACCCCAAGCAGCTAGAATGCCTTCGCCTGTGTCCATCATCGAGGCAGTTGCTGTGAGGGCGCGATAGCCCACAGAGGGGACATACTTTTTGAGCATCTCAGGGTTTTGCGCCATGCCGCCAGTTGCAAGAATAACACCTTTATTCGCCTTAATAAATACGTCTTCATTTGAACCTTTGGCTTTGACACCGACTACCGTATCGTCTTCTTTGACAAGCGCTTGCAGGGGAGTCAGCATCATAAACTCGACGCCTAAATCAAGTGCTTTTTCATACAACATTTCAAAGACGCGGTAATTTGAGCGCGCGACAAAGCCACCTGCTTCAGAACCTTGGGGGCAAAGACCTGATAGCATTCCTGCCGAGCCCATTTCGTGCACAACATCCCACGGCACATTGACATAGCTTCCCATCCAGTCAACGGATTCGCAGATGCCCTCGCATACTGCAGCTATCAAAGGAACGTCTCCTGAGACTACCTGGGGTCCGGTTGTTCCGTCGGATTGGTTGCCTTCTGCGTTACCGTTTCCAGGAGCCACGGAATAGCGGGCCACCCAGGACTGGCGCATTTTCTCAGCAGGAAGTTGACTCATGCCCATGAGCGTTTCGCCTTGAGCTTGTCCAGCAGCGATTAGCTTCTCGGCATACGCTCCATACAAAGTTTTCTGGGTTTCAGATCCCATCACGGAAAAGATGTCAGTTTCTTTCGAAGACCCGCCCCATGTGTCTGCTTTTTCGATCACAAGTACTTTGTTCCCCAGTTCAGCGGACCGTACAGCAGCCACTAAGCCGCCGCCTGTGCCGCAGACTACTACGTCTACTTCTTTTGCCCAGCTTGAAGGGGCTTCAACTGGATCGATATTGGCTACGTCATTTGCCGATGATGCTTTTGCGGTGTCATTGCTAGCAGAAGCCGATGTGCTATTTGCCGCACAACCGGCAAGCAATGAGCCTCCAAGAACTGCAGCACCAGTTAGTCCTGTCAAACCGAGAAAATTCCTCCTCGATAACGTTCCCGTGTTTTTTCCTATGGTGTTTGAATCCTTCATATGATCCTCCTCCGTCTAACTACGTTCATAAAGTGAAGCGACAGTAATAACGTAGCAAGCGAGCGAAAAAGAAAAATACCTAATGGTCGTGATTTTTTGAAACAGGCTGCATCACCCCAAAAGGGTATTGCTTTATCAGGCGTTATGCTCAGCAGCTTTGTAGGCAATCATGGACATCCAAAGTATGTAGGTTCTTAAAGTAATTCTCACCGATCGCAAATTGAGGATTGCATTGCAGGCTTTGGCGGTTATACTCGGTAACCAACAACTCAATAGAAATAAATGCGTTGACGGGGAAAGTACGGACGAATCCATCCCACAGAGAGCTGGCGGTATCTGCAAGCCAGCGGTGGACGGCCCGAAAGCCACCCCTGAGCAGTCGAGTATGAACGTTATGAATGTGCGCGGACGATCTCTGGCGGCATTTGTGCAAGTAAGCTTGAACCGGTGACAACCGTTATCAGTCCGAGCAAAGCGGATGCGTCCAAAGCGTATACGGCTTTCTTTCCTGATGGTCCTGGTGCAAGCTCCTTGCGGCGGGATTTTTTGGTTTCTGGACAAAAAACGTGTTCGGACGAAAGCGGGAAAGGAAGGCGCACTATGCACTATCGAAGCGATGCTATAAAGAAGGGTCCAGCGCGAGCACCGCACCGCGGTCTTCTCAAGGCCGATGGCATAACTAATGAGGAGCTTGAGCGCCCCCTTATTGCCGTCATCAATTCCCGCAATGATATTATCCCTGGTCACAATAATCTCGATAAGATAGCCGATGCCGTTAAGGCGGGCATCTACATGGCAGGCGGCGTTCCGTTTGAAATCTCCACCATTGGCGTGTGTGACGGTATCGCTATGAATCATGATGGCATGCACTATTCGCTGGTTTCACGAGAGGTCATCGCTGATTCTGTCGAATGTGCAGTTCAGGGCCATCAGTTCGATGCGATGGTATGCATTCCTAACTGTGACAAAATCATACCGGGCATGCTCATGGGGGCGCTGCGCGTGAATATTCCCACGGTCTTTGTTTCGGGCGGTCCCATGCTTGCGGGCAAGCAACCCGGAGGCTGTGGTCCCACTACCGATCTCAACACGCTCTTTGATGGAGCTGCTGCGGTAGCGGCGGGTACCATGACCGATAAAGAGCTTGCCTACTACGAAGACACTGCCTGTCCTACCTGCGGAAGCTGCTCGGGCATGTTCACGGCTAACTCCATGAATTGCCTGATCGAAGCACTGGGCATTGCTCTTCCGGGCAATGGAACTATTCCGGCGGTCTACTCTGAGCGCATTCGCCTTGCCAAGCATGCGGGCATGAAGGTGATGGAGCTGCTTGAGCGCGGCATTACCGCTCGCGATATCGTGAACGAAGCTGCAATCAACAACGCGATGGAATGCGATATGGCATTCGGCGGGTCAACCAATACCATCTTGCACCTCACAGCAATTGCATTCGAGGCAGACGTTTCTCTTGCCATGGATGATTGGGAGGCTGCCAGTGCACGCACGCCGCATCTTGTTAAGCTGCAGCCATCGGGTCCGCGGCCGCTGTCTGATCTCTATGAGGTCGGGGGCGTGCCCATTGTGATTGCTGAGCTTGATAGGCTTGGTCTTATCGACCGTAGTGCAACAACGTGCATGGGGCCTGTGGATGCCTACCTTGATGCGCTTGAAGAGCAGAGTAGAAGAGCCGATGGCGAAGTGTGCCGCACGTTTGATAACCCGTTTTCGGCATCAGGTGCGCTTCGCGTTCTCTATGGCAACATTGCGCCCGATGGTGCGGTTGTGAAGAAGTCAGCGGTGGCACCTGAGATGATGAAGCACACAGGTCCTGCTCGCGTGTTTGAGAGCGAGGAAGAAGCGTGTGCGACTATTGATGTGGGCAAGATTGTCGCAGGCGATGTCGTTGTCATTCGCTATGAGGGTCCTAAAGGCGGCCCTGGTATGCGTGAAATGCTGACACCCACTTCGTCGATTGTTGGTATGGGGCTTTCTTCGTCGGTAGCGCTTATTACGGACGGCCGTTTCTCGGGCGCAACGAAAGGACCTGCGGTTGGACACGTGAGTCCTGAAGCGGCAGCGGGTGGGCCTATTGCCTTCATTGAAGAAGGGGATAGGGTGACCGTTGATATTGAAGGCGGATGTCTTGAGCTTCATGTTGGTGATGAAGAACTGGAACGGCGTCGCGCACTTTGGCAACCACCAGCGCAAAAGCACAACCATGGCGTACTGGCTCGCTATGCGAAATTAGTAACTTCTGCGGACAAGGGGGCAATACTTTCATGAGTGCAGCCAATCAATCGCCCGAAGGCAAACAAGCCGTGGGCAGTAAAAACGAAAAGCAAGGCCAGACGATGACAGGGGCTCAGGCGGTCATAGCATCGCTGGAGGCTGAAGGCGTTGATCTGGTGTTTGGCTACCCGGGTGGTCAAGCTATCAAGATGTATGACGCACTGTATGATTCTACGAAGATTCATCATGTGCTTTCACGCCATGAGCAAGGTGCGGTCCACGAAGCCGATGGCTATGCTCGCGCAACGGGTAAGGTTGGTGTTGTTCTTGTAACAAGTGGTCCGGGGGCTACTAATACCGTAACAGGTATTGCAACTGCCTACATGGATAGTGTGCCGCTTGTTATTATCACTGGTCAGGTGCCGCGTGGAGTTATCGGAACGGATTCGTTTCAGGAGTCAGACATTGTTGGCATCACGATGCCTGTTGTGAAGCATAGCTATCTGCTTCAGTCGGTAGACGAGCTCACGCAAACGTTTCGCGAAGCGTTTCATATCGCAAGCACGGGTCGCCCAGGCCCCGTGCTCATTGACGTGCCAAGTGACCTATCAAGCGAAAAACTCGTGTTTGAGTATCCTGATTCAGTTAATTTGCCGTCGTATCGACCAACGTATCGGGGCAATGCAAAACAGGTTAAGCAAGCGGTAAATGCCCTGCGCGAGGCGAAGCGTCCGGTGCTCTATGTTGGAGGCGGTATCATCTCTTCAGGAGCCACCGCTGAGCTCACTGAGCTGGCGGAATCGATGCAAATCCCTGTGGTGACTACGCTTATGGGTAAAGGTGCTTTTCCTGCTTCGCATCACTTGAACTATGGACCTATTGGAATGCATGGTTCAAAGTATGCCAACATGCTTATGACGGATACCGATCTGATCATAGCTGCGGGTGCACGTTTTTCTGATCGCGTGACAGGGAAGCTTTCTGAATTTGCTCCCGATGCCCGCGTTATCCATATCGATATTGACCCAGCTGAAATCGGCAAAGTGCGCGATGTGCAGGTGCCTATTGTTGGTGATCTCAAAGGCGTACTTGCCAACATGAATGCCGAGCTGGCAAAGCAAAACGTTGCACCCGCACCGAAGGAATGGGTCGAGCGTGCTGATGAATGGCGGGAGCGCTTCCCATTCTATCATCCTGGCGTTGGTGATGTGCCGAATGAAATAGTTCCTGAGATTGTGATGCATATACTTTCGGATATGCTTGATCCAGAGCGAAGCATCGTTGTTACCGAGGTGGGGCAGCACCAAATGTGGGCGGCTCAGCATATCGATCGCGAGATTCCCCGTTCGTTTATTACAAGCGGCGGCCTCGGCACAATGGGCTTTGGCTTTCCTGCATCTATCGGGGCCGCGCTTGGTTGCCCTGACAAAGTGGTTGTCTGTGTGGCGGGCGATGGATCGTTCCAGATGAACAGCCAGGAAATGGCAACGGCTGCAATTCAGAACATTCCCCTCAAGGTGCTCATCATGGACAATCGTTGCCTTGGCATGGTCCGTCAGTGGCAGAAGCTCTTCTACAACGAACGCTATTCCTCAACGCTGCTTGAGGATGTGCCTGATTTTGTGAAACTCGCCGATGCGTATGGCTGGGAGGGTGCTCGCGTGAGTGATCCGTCCGAGCTTGAAGAAGCAATACGTCGCATGCTGGATGCAAAAGGACCCTATTTGCTCGATGTTGCTATTTCGCGGGATCAAAATGTGTATCCCATTGTTGCGCCAGGTAAAGCAATGAATGATGTGATTGGCGCTATCGATGTTGCGGTTGGAGCAGTGCGGACAACGGGCCTTGAAAAAGAAGCGAAAGGGGACCAGCGATGAGGCACATTCTTTCGGTTCTCGTTGAGAATAAACCAGGTGTTTTGAGTCGTGTGACCGGTCTGATTTCTCGTCGCGGATTCAACATTGAATCTTTGTCGGTAGGTCCGACAGAGGACGCAACGATGTCGAGGGTGACCGCTATCGTCAAGGCTGACGAAGTTGCGTATGAGCAGATCACAAAGCAGCTCCATAAGCTGATCAGTGTTCACAAAATTACCGACCTCACAAACGATGCTGCTATCGAGCGCGAGCTTGTGCTGTTTAAGGTGAACGCGCAGCCCGATCGTCGTAACGAGATTATCGAAATCGCGAACGTATTTCGCGCAAAGATTGTTGATGTTGGTAAGAGCTCGCTCACTATTGAGGCAACGGGTGATGAGAACAAACTCAAGGGCATGGAAGATCTATTTCGCGCGTACGGCATCAAAGAAATCACTCGAACAGGCAAAATTGCCATGTCGCGCAACAGTAAAGACGTGTAATTCAGTGCGTGAGCACTCTGCAAAGGAACATCAGTCAGACGAAAGGAAATAAGAAATGGCTGTCACGGTATATCACGAAAACGATTGCGATCCTCAGATCATCAAGAATAAAAAGGTTGCAATTATTGGATACGGATCACAGGGCCATGCCCATGCGTTGAATCTCAAAGATTCTGGGTGTGACGTGCGTGTTGGTTTGCGCGAAGGCTCGCATTCTTGGGCAGATGCTGAGGTTGCAGGATTGAGGGTTTTAGACGTTGCCTCTGCTGCTGCCGAAGCCGATCTCATCATGATTTTGACGCCCGATGAGACGCAATCCATCACCTACAAAGAAGCAATTGAGCCAAATCTCAAGGCGGGCGATACGCTTGCATTTGCGCACGGCTTCAACATTCATTATGGCTATATCGAAGCTCCCGCTGATGTTGACGTTATCATGATCGCCCCGAAGGGCCCAGGTCACATGGTTCGTCGTGTATTTACAGAAGGCGCAGGAGTGCCGTGTTTGGCTTGTGTTGCTCAAGATGCAACAGGAAATGCTATGGCAACCGCATTGTCCTATGCCTGGGGTGTTGGCGGAGCTCGTGCGGGCGTTATCGAAACCACGTTCAAGAACGAAACCGAGACCGACTTGTTCGGCGAGCAGGCGGTTTTGTGTGGTGGCGTAACGGCTCTGATCAACGCTGGGTTTGAGACGCTTGTTGAAGCGGGCTATCCGCCCGAGATGGCGTACTTTGAGTGCTTCCATGAAATGAAGCTGATCGTTGATCTCATGTATGAAGGCGGCATGGCAAACATGCGCTATTCGATTTCGAACACGGCTGAGTATGGCGATTACTACGCTGGTCCTAAGGTTATTACCGACGAGTCCAAGGCAGCCATGAAAACCATTCTCGAACGCATCCAGAATGGCGAATTCGCTCACGAATTCATGGAAGATTCGAAAAACGGCCAACAATGGCTCAAGACCCAGCGCGAAGAACACGCCAACGCACAGATCGAAAAAGTCGGAACCGACATTCGCTCAATGTTTAGCTGGATGAAACACTAGAGTCACCTCTAGTTAAAATCGTCCACCGAAATGCGGCTTCCGGGTCGCATTTCTTGGCTTATTGTGGCCGCCTTCGCGCATCAAAGCCCATAGGCACTTTCTTGTGATCAGAGTGTAAACTAATAACGCTTGACGATAGTAATGCAGCGCGTTACTATTGCATCATGATCGAATCGTTTAAAGATAAGGAAACCGAATCTCTTGCTCAAGGGTTTCGTGTTCGACGGTTCGAGTCTTTTGAAAAAATAGCCCGGCGAAAGCTTCGTCAGCTAGAGATTGCGGTAACTTTGGACGATCTGCGCATTCCTCCTGGGAATCGACTCGAGTCACTCAAAGGCGACAGGGAAGGCCAGTACAGCATTCGGATCAACGATCAATACCGCATTTGTTTTTTGTGGACCAAGGCTGGTGCGGCTGAAGTTGAGATAGTGGACTATCATTGAAGGTGAGAATATGAATACGCGACTTGATCCTATAACTCCTGGTGAAGTGCTTAAAGAAGAGTTCCTCGATTCAATGGGAATCTCGCAATATCGACTTGCGAAAGAAACAGGTATTCCCGCTCAACGCATCGGCCAGATTGTGCTTGGGCGGCGTAGTATTACTGCTGATACCGATCTTCGGTTGTGCCGCTTTTTCGGATTGTCGGATGGATATTGGTTGCGTGCACAAGCGGCATACGATACCGAAATAGCACGCCCCAAAATTGAGGCTGAACTTAAAAGGATAAATCCCTGGAAGGGAGCAGCAGCCTGCTTCTAAAGATTATTAGTGTCAAACAGGCAGACTTGAGTTCTCTTGTAGAAATGCGGCCTCCAGGTCGCATTTCTTGGCTTATTGCGGCCGCTTACCCACTACGGAATGGATTTGTTCTATTGTTGATGAATTGCGCTTGTGGCAACGTTAGAATGCTTTAATGCAATAAGACAGAGGCGTGACGAGTTTGCTCGATCGCGTCGGATTGCGCTTCTTAGTGCGATCAAACATAAACATGGATGAGAACCAATCGGATAGGAGCACGTTCATGGGTAGGGTGTACAACTTTTCAGCAGGTCCTGCGGTCTTGCCAGAAGAAGTTCTGCGAGAAGCAGCAGATGAAATGCTCGATTACCGCGGTTGCGGTATGTCGGTTATGGAGATGAGTCATCGCTCAAAGCCTTTCGCTGAGATTATTGAAACGGCCGAGGCAGACTTGCGTGAGCTGATTGGGATTCCCGATAATTACCGTGTACTCTTTTTGCA
>JAVWLC010000063.1:9154-9709 GCA_036638175.1 Raoultibacter sp.
ATGAAGAATCGCGTTGCTGATTACGTGATCACGGGTGCCTGGGCTAAGAAAGCTTGGAAGGAAGGGAAGATTTACGGCGATGCTCGCGCAATCGCCAGTAGCGAGGATGAAACGTTCTCATACATTCCTGATTGTTCTGATCTCCCTATCTCAGATGATGCCGATTATCTCTACATCTGCGAGAACAACACTATCTATGGCACTAAGTTTCATCAGTTGCCAAACACTAAAGGCAAAGACCTCGTGTCCGATGTCTCGTCGTGTTTCCTCTCTGAACCAGTTGATATTACCAACTATGGTGTCATGTATGGTGGGGTGCAAAAGAACATTGGCCCAGCTGGTGTGGTCATCTCGATCATTCGCGAAGATTTGATTAGGGATGATGTGCTTGACTGCACGCCTACCATGCTTAAGTGGAAGACGCAGGCTGATGCCGATTCGCTCTACAATACGCCGCCTGCTTACGGCATTTACATCTGCGGCAAAGTATTCAAGTGGCTAAAGGCCCAGGGTGGTCTTGAGGCAGTTCAGCAGCACAACATTGAGAAAGCTGCA
>JAVWLC010000064.1:0-9586 GCA_036638175.1 Raoultibacter sp.
CCGAAGGCAACCTCGAGGATTTGGTGCGCGCTGTGTATGGTGCCGTTTGCGCGACGAGCGCAGAAGCTTGATCCACTCCTGCCGTATGTCGTAGTTGGCTAGTTCTTGAGCGCGTTAAGCGGAGCGGGGAAGCGGCCGCCACGATGGGCGAACACGGTACCTGCGTACTGATTGACTGGCATGACAGGTGCGTAGCCGAGTAAGCCACCAAAGTCGAGCTTATCACCCACGTTCTTTCCGATTGCGGGAATGATGCGAACGGCAGTGGTCTTGTTGTTGATCATGCCGATGGCACATTCGTCAGCGATGATGCCGAAGATTGTTTCGACCGTTGTATCGCCAGGAACTGCAATCATGTCGAGACCAACCGAACATACGCAAGTCATTGCTTCGAGTTTTTCAAGCGAAAGAGCACCCTTTTCAACAGCGCGGATCATGCCGGCGTCTTCGGAGACTGGGATGAATGCGCCTGAAAGTCCGCCAACTGAAGAGGAAGCCATAACGCCACCCTTCTTCACGGCATCATTGAGCATAGCAAGGGCTGCGGTGGTTCCAGGGCCGCCGCAGGTGCCGACACCGATGGCTTCTAGAATCTCAGCGACCGAATCGCCTTCTGCGGGGGTGGGTGCAAGTGAGAGATCGAGGATGCCCTGGCTGACTCCCAGTCGTGTGGATGCTTCGCGTGCCATGAGTTCGCCTGCGCGTGTAATCTTGAATGCGGTTGCCTTGATGGCTTCGGCAATGCTGGTGATATCGGCGTCTTTCGACATATCGGCGAGCACGGCGCGCACAACACCGGGGCCCGAAACTCCCACATTGATGACGGCATCGGCTTCACCCGATCCGTGGAATGCGCCTGCCATGAAGGGGTTATCCTCAACGGCGTTGCAGAACACGACGAGCTTGCCGCAGCCGATGCATTCGCGGTCAGAGGTTGCCTTCGCTGTTTCAATAACGATGTTGCTCATCTTGAGGATGGCATCCATGTTGATGCCGGCACGCGTTGAAGCAACGTTGACCGACGACATAACGCGATCGGTTACAGAGAGCGCATGAGGAATGGACTCCATGAGCTTTGTGTCTGCAGCCGAAGCGCCTTTGTGGACAAGAGCTCCAAAACCTCCAACAAAATCGACCCCAACTTCTTTGCCTGCGTTGTCCATGGCGATTGCAATGGGGGTGAGATCTTGTGCGCTGGTGGCGGAGCAGATTTCAGCAACGGGCGTCACCGAGAGTCGCTTATTGACGATTGGGATTCCGTATTCGCGTTCAAGCTGTTCGGCGATTGGAACAAGGTTTTCGGCAGCAGAGGTAAGGCGATCGTAGACCTTGGTTGCCATGACGTTGATGTCTTCATGAGTACAACCTCGCAGATTAAGTCCCAGCGTGATGGTGCGAATATCGAGGTTCTGGTTGCTCACCATCGCAATGGTCTCGCGAATTTCGGCTGGTGTGATCTGCATGAGGACTCCGTCTTTTCGTGTTTGTTGTTGAGGCTGCAGGTTAGCTGCATGTTCTCGGTGCTCAAATGTTTCGCACTAGGATAGCAAATAATGTAAGACAAACGACAAAGCCCTCGTTTTCTGCGGCTTATTTTCTTGTGAATGAGATAAGGCATGCCGTAAACCGTGCGAATGTGTCAATTGGGTTTCATTCCGTTGTCTTCCCGACTCATGAACGTTACACTATTGTTATTGAACAGAGTGTTCATTATTGATCTGATTGTTCAATAGTATCAAGATCAGGGTGTGTCACGAGGCAGTACCGTAGATCTCGCGCATAAGATGGGAAGATGCAATGCCTGAAACGCTTTCCAAGCGTCCAATCATGCCAACCGTTGAGCTTTCCGCACAGGAATGCTTGCATGAGTCCGTGTCCTGCACTGTTGATCGGCGTATCACGCGTTCGAAAAAAGCGCTGCGAATTGCACTCATCGAGCTGATGGAAGAGCGCGGCTTCGATAGCATTACGGTGAATGATCTTTGTACCCGGGCCGACCTTAATCGGGGAACGTTCTATAACCATTTCCACGACAAGGAAAACCTGCTCGAGACTTTTGAGAACGAAGTTATGGATGATCTCGTTCGTTTTCAGGTCAAAATGAAGGATCTTAATCTCAAAGAAATCCTATTCTTTCAAGTTAAAAAGAAACCGCTGCCGTTTCTCGTCGAAATGTTCGATTATCTTCGCGAGGAAGCAGCCTTTTTGCATGCGGTGCTTGGCCCTGGCGGCGATATTCGCTTTGGGCCACGTTTGCGCGATTCCGTATGCGGCAATTTAATTCAATCCATTCTGCATGAACGATATCGAAAAGATCCAACACCGTTCGTGAACTATTACGTTGCATTCTTCGCTTCGGCATATCTAGGCGTGATTACGCAGTGGATCGAAACGGGCATGCAAGAGAGTTCTGAAGAGATGGCCCTCATTGCGATGAGGTTGCTGTTCATCAGACCAGGCGAATCGATCAAATTATGACGCGAGAGCAATCGGAGGAAACAGTCGTGTCAAACGAGTCACTAGAACTAACTCATAACGAAACTCTTCACATTGGTATCGATGTGGGATCGACGACGGTTAAACTTGCGATCCTTGACGGAAACAATGAGATTAAATACTCGTTGTATCGACGTCACCACGCAGATGTCCGCGCGACCATCATTGAAGTACTCGAAGAAGCAGCAAAGGAATATGGCGATAAGGCCATGACCATTGCTATTACAGGTTCGGGTGGTTTGCTGCTGGCGCAATGGCTTGGCATCGAGTTTGTGCAGGAGGTTATTGCGTCTAAAACAGCAGTTGAAGTTTTCATTCCGAAAACCGATGTTGCCATTGAGTTGGGTGGCGAAGACGCAAAAATTATCTACTTCGATCACGGTATCGAACAGCGCATGAACGGAACCTGTGCGGGTGGCACGGGTGCGTTCATCGATCAGATGGCAGCGCTTCTCAATACTGATGCAAGCGGCTTGAACGATCTTGCGAAAGAAAAGACTACTATTTATCCCATCGCGTCGCGGTGCGGCGTGTTTGCCAAGACCGACGTGCAGCCTCTGCTCAACGAGGGCGCACGCAAAGAAGACATTGCAGCATCTATTTTCCAATCTGTGGTTACGCAGACCATTTCAGGTCTTGCGTGCGGTCGGCCTATCCGCGGCAACGTTGCTTTCTTGGGTGGCCCGCTGCAGTACTTGCCTGAGCTGCGCAATCGTTTTTACGAAACGTTGGAACTTGACGATGATCACATTGTCGTTCCCGAAAATGCTCACTTGTTTGTAGCGAACGGCTGCGCTATTGCGGGCAATGAAGCGAAAGCCGAACTGCTCGAAGATGTCCTTGGTCGTCTTAAGAATCTTGGTGATATTCAAGGCTCTGAAGTTGTGCGCCTTGATCCGTTGTTTGCTGACGAGGACGAATACCGCGAATTCAAAGATCGCCATGCGGGTGAATGTGTGGCGGGAGGCGATCTTATGACTTACGAAGGCGTTGCCTACCTCGGTATTGATGCTGGTTCGACAACGTTTAAAGCGGCTCTCATCGGCGAAGACGGAAAATTGTTGTGGACGCATTACGCAAACAACAAGGGCGATGTTCTTGGATGTGCCAAGACGGCGCTTGCCGATATGTACAACGAATTGCCCGTTGATGCCAAAACAGGAGAACCTGCAGTTCGCATTGGTCATGCCACCGTTACGGGCTACGGCGAGGGGTTGTTGCTCGAAGCACTTCGAGTTGATTCGGGAGAGATTGAGACGGTTGCCCATCTGCGCGGCGCTCAAGAAATGCTGCCTGGTGTTGAGTTTATTCTTGATATTGGCGGGCAAGATATGAAATGCCTGCGCGTCAAAGACGGCATCATTGATCACATCATGCTTAACGAAGCGTGTTCAAGTGGTTGCGGTTCATTCATTGAGAGTTTTGCCACTGGCTTGAATCTGGAAATTACCGAATTCGCGCAAAGCGCGATTGAATCCGAGTGCCCCGTTGACCTCGGAAGTCGCTGTACAGTATTTATGAACAGCCGTGTGAAGCAGGCTCAAAAAGAAGGCGCGACGGTTGGTGATATTGCTGCAGGTTTGGCAATCTCTGTCATCAAGAACGCCCTGTTCAAAGTTATTAAAATTCGTGACCCCCATGATGTGGGCGAGAAAGTTATCGTGCAGGGCGGCACGTTTTTGAACGATGCAGTATTGCGTGCATTTGAGCAGCTTTCTGAAGTCAACGCCGTTCGTCCTGATATTGCAGGCAATATGGGCGCCTACGGTGCTGCATTGTTGGCTCGTGATCGCTATTCCGAAGCTGCGCTTCGTATGGGAAGTCGGGGAACCGTCCAGACCGCGATGCTCTCGCTTGACCAACTTGTTGATCTGAGTCCGTCGCACCGAACAGTTCGCTGTAAAGGTTGCTCGAATTCATGTCTCTTGACGGTCAATGATTTCGGGAAAGATGAAGTAACGGGTAAACATCACCGCTTTATCACGGGTAATCGTTGTGAAAAAGGCGCAGGCACCTTCGACGAAAGCAAAAACGTTCCAAACCTGTATGAGTACAAGAGCAAGCGGCTGTTTGGCTACAAACCGCTCACTGCAGAGCAGGCAACGCGTGGAGCTGTGGGTATCCCGCGAGTGTTGAATATGTATGAAAACTATCCGTTCTGGTTCACGTTTTTTACCGAACTTGGATTCCGCGTAGAGCTTTCTGATCCATCAACTAAGAAAACGTACGAGGCGGGCATCGAAAGCATGCCATCTGAATCAGTATGTTATCCCGCCAAGTTAAGCCATGGCCACATCATGAATCTCTTGGATAAAAAGCCGAACTTTATATGGTTGCCCTGTTCAAAATGGGAACGTCAGGAAGATGAAGGCGCGGGCAACCACTTCAACTGCCCGATTGTTGCAAGCTATGCTGAAGCGCTGCGTCTTAATATCGATGAATTGCGCGAATCAGAGACGGTGTTTTTAAATCCGTGGCTGCCCTATGATCAGAAGGAGCCGCTCAAGAAGCGTCTTTTTGTTGAGCTCACGCAGAATAACGGTGAACTTGTAGGTAAATATGGGCAGCTGCCAACGCAGGCTGAGATTGACCGTGCTGTTGATGCTGCTTGGGCAGAAGATGAGGCCTTTAAAAAAGATATCCGGGCCAAAGGCGAGGAAACGCTTCGTTGGATGGAAGAGACGCAGACTCATGGCATTGTGCTCGCAGGTCGTCCCTACCATATTGATCCTGAGATCAACCACGCAATCCCCGAGCTTTTGACAACGTTCGGGCTTGCGGTTCTAACCGAGGATTCAGTTGCTCATTTGGGACAGCTTGAGCGACCCATTCGCCTGGTTGATCAGTGGATGTACCATACGCGTCTCTATGCAGCAGCAAAGGTTGCAACTGAACGCAACGATCTTGACCTTATTCAACTTAACAGCTTTGGTTGCGGGCTTGATGCGCTGACCACCGATCAGGTGCAAGAGATTCTTGAAGCATCAGGCAAGGTGTATACGGTCCTCAAGATCGACGAGGTCTCAAACCTTGGCGCTGCACGCATTCGCGTGCGGTCCCTTCTTGCAGCTCTCAAGGATCAAGCCGACGATGCTGCCGATAAGGACAACATGCCTCGTGGGTGCCCAGTGGGTGATATCGATGCTGACATGCTTGCGGCTGATGTCAGTGCACGCATTGCGTCCAAAACAGGGACAACTGAAGCGAATGTAGCACGTGAGCTTGTTGGATTTGAGTCAGAGCAGGACGGGGAGACTCGTACCTATAAGAAGAAGGCGCGCTTTAAGCAACGCACAAGCGCTTCGACCGAATTTGAGCGCGTTCAGTTTACTGAAGCAATGAAGGAAGAGGGTTACACCATCTTGGCTCCACAGATGGCGCCAATTCACTTTGAGTTACTCGTTGATATTTTCCGTAGGTTTGGCTATAACTTTGAGCTGCTGCCGTCCGTTGATCACGGCGCTGTTGATGCTGGCTTGAAGTATGTTAACAATGATATTTGCTATCCATCTATCCTGGTCACTGGTCAAGTTATGGAAGCAGTGATGTCGGGTCGCTATGATACCGATAAGCTTGCCATTATTATCACGCAGACGGGTGGAGGTTGCCGCGCCACTAACTACATCTCGCTTATTCGCAAGGCGCTTGCTTCGGTTGGGCTTGGGCACATTCCCGTGATCTCATTGTCGTTCAAGAAGCTTGATGAGGTGAACCCTGGATTTAAGATTACGCCGAAGATGTTGTTCCAGGCAGTGTATGCATTGTGCTACGGTGACTTGCTCATGATGTGCCTCTATCGCACGCGGCCCTACGAAATGGAGCAAGGAAGCGCAACGCGCCTGTTTGACCATTGGATGAATCGCTGCAAAAATCAGCTTTCACACGGAGTCTCGCGGAGTGATTTCAAAAAAACGGTTCGCCGTATCGTTGAAGATTTCGATACACTTCCCCTTACGGGCGAGGGCCTCAAGCCGCGTGTTGGCGTGGTGGGAGAGATTCTTGTGAAATTCCATCCGACTGCGAATAACCAGATCATTGACGTAATCGAGCGTGAAGGTTGCGAAGCGGTTGTGCCGGGTCTTGTTGAGTTCTTCTTGTTCGGACTTGCGGGAGCGATCTTCCAAAAGGATCCTCTTGGACGCAGTTCGAAAAGTGCGCTTGGCAGCAAGATTGCTTTGAAGGCTATCGACCGATTCCGTAGCCCAGTGACCAACGCGCTTCGTAATTCAGAGCGCTTTGAACCACCTGCGAACATTTATGAACTTGCCGAGTATGCCAGCGAGATTCTGAGTCTCTGCAACTCAATGGGTGAGGGATGGCTTCTTACGGCGGAAATGGTCGAACTCATTAAGACGGGCGCTCCGAACGTTGTGTGTACGCAGCCGTTTGCCTGTCTTCCGAATCATGTTGTGGGCAAGGCGGTCATCAAAGAGCTGCGCCGGCGGTATCCTGAGAGCAACGTTGTTGCCGTTGATTACGACCCTGGTGCGTCTGAGGTCAATCAGCTCAATCGTATTAAGCTCATGATTTCGGTTGCAAAGGCAAACCTCGCCGAAAAGGTGCCTGAAGCCAAAGCGAGCCGTGACGCATTTGTGAAATCCGAAAAAATTGCACCCACCAGCAAAACTGTTGGCGCCCTTGAAGTGGAGACAGAAAAGGCGTAGCTCAAAGCATTATTACTGAGTTGTGTGCTTGTGGAAACCGAGACCCCGCAGGATCATTTTTGATCCTGCGGGGTCTTTGGCTTTGATGCTTGCTTGCGACATCTTGCGCGAATATGCTTGCGGGGTATTACGCGCAAAGGTAGATGTGCTTCAATGCGTGCGGCTTTTTTGGCCACATACTTGGAATATGAGTTTTATGCTTTAAGGATAGAATCGAGATCAATCGACCCCCCATAAAGGTAAAACACCGATGGACCAGTGCCCCCAGACTCAAGCAATGTGTGAGCCTGTTTGCTTAAAGCAAGTTTTGAAACGTCGGATCCTGCATCGTCGAGGTCCCCAAAAATGCGAGCATGGGCTTGGCAGGTGGCAACGCATGCTGGTTGTTCTCCAGCTTCGAGTCGATCGGAACAAAACGTGCATTTTTCCATTGTGTTTGCTTTATGCTGTGCAAACATCTTTGATTCGTACTCGGTTGGCTCAGCGTCTTCGTGATTCGAGCTCATGCCGCCAAGTAGGTGTCGGGCCCCATAAGGGCATGCTGTTGCGCAGGAGCCGCATCCTTGGCATGCATCTTTATCTACGAGTACAATGCCCTCTTCGGTTTGATAGGTTGCATCGTATTTGCACGCAGTGACGCACAGTGGCTTTTCGCAATGCATGCACAAAGTTGGGAGCGCAACTGTTTCGACATCAGGGAAAACACCAGCTTCGCCGAGCTTGACTGAGCTCCAACGAACGCCTTGAGGCAGTCCGTGATGAAGTGTGCAGGCGACTGCGCAAGCGTGGCAGCCGACGCAGCGATCAAGATTTATAGTCATTCCATAACGAGTCATGATTACCTCCGGTAAGGTTTGAATTGCTAGGCTTTACTTACTTCAATAAGGAAGGAGTTCAAATCAGGTGATTGTGAAATCGGATCGACCTCTTTGCCGTTGACCAGTTGATTCATGTTGCTGTCAGGATAATCCCAGGGATTGCCCCAGCCTCCGTCAAGGAGAGCGACACCTGGCTTAACACGTTCGGACACTCGGAGCTTCAACGATAGTGTGCCTGTTGGGGAGGATACACTTACCTGTTCGCCATCGCTGAGTTTTCGCGCTTTGGCATCGATGGAATTCAGCGTTATTTCAGGTTCGGAATGAAGCTCGCGCAAGTACGGGTTGTTCCTATATTTGAAGTGGACGAACAGCGAGGTGCGGCGGTTGATGCCGACAAGCGGGAATTTCGCCGCGATTTCGGGATTGCCGACCACAGAATCATAGGCTTCAACAAAGGTTGGAATGGGATCATAGCCCATTTTTTCGAATGCGATACTCTTGAGCTCGACTTTGCCTGATGGCGTGTTAAAGCCTGGGGTACCGTCGGGTCGTAGCTCGCCTGTCTCAAATTTACGATACTTGAAGGAAGAGACAATGTTGACTGGTTTTTCTTTCATCTTTTCGACTGTTAGGCCTGAAGGTTTGAGGGCGTAGTCGATGAATTCTTCCTGCGTTGTCCACGGATACGCTTCTCCTAACCCCATTTTTTGAGCAAGTTCGTATTCCATTTGATACGCGGTTTTTACATCGCCGGGAGGATCGATAACAGGCTGACGCAAGGCGATGACGACACCTTGAGCGCTGGGGTAGGTGCGGTAATCGAATCGCTCAAGATAACAGCTATCGGGCAGAATGATATCGGCAAGTGCTTCCATAGACTGCGTACGGAATAGATCAATACCAACGATAAAGTCAAGCTTATTGAGGAGCTCGATAGTGCGCTTGGGCTCACCTTGAATCATGGCGACGTTGGTGTGATAGAACATCATAGCTCGGGGTGTATAGGGAACTCCTGTTTCGATGGCATCGAGCGCACCAGGAAGGCCGTATACGAGCATGGGGTATTTCTTTGCGTTGATGTGAGGTGCTTCGGGTGTGACGGTTGTAGCAATACCTACGGGACTTCCGATTTCCATGCGCTCAGGATAACCAACTACATCAGGGAAGCAACAGTTGCCTCCTTCGGCGTCGACGTGACCAGTGATTGCGGTTAGAATGCCAATCGCGCGGACGCTCTGAACGCAGTTGGTGTGGAGTGCGAAGTTGTTGCCATCATGAATGACCGCACGGGGCGTGGTTGCATAAAGGCGAGCGAGGTCAGCGATGACCTGCGCAGGAACGTCAGTAATCTTTTCTGCCCATTCGGGTGTGTAGGAGGCAACGGCTTCGGTTAGCTCGGCAAATCCGAGAGTCCATGTA
This sequence comes from Raoultibacter sp., assembly GCA_036638175.1. Taxonomy (GTDB): domain Bacteria; phylum Actinomycetota; class Coriobacteriia; order Coriobacteriales; family Eggerthellaceae; genus Raoultibacter. The sequence goes on from JAVWLC010000064.1 coordinate 9,401, forward strand.
TCAACAAATTCAGCATCATAAAGGCTTTCCGATATGATCACATTGATCATTGCGAGTGCAAGTGCGGTATCGGTTGCAGGACGTGGTGCGATCCACTGCGTTGACTTGGCGGCTGTTTCTGAATACACGGGATCAATGACCACGAGACCAGCGCCTCTTTCGATTGCATCTAGGATAGGGGAGAGG
>JAVWLC010000065.1:0-6428 GCA_036638175.1 Raoultibacter sp.
TCCAGATGTCTTTGGCTGCATCTTTGTTGACACTATCTGAGAATACGACAACGGCATCTGCTTTGGTGGCATCGGTGAAGGAATCAGGGTTGATAGACGTGACATCAGAACGCACAATGATGGACTTAAGTGTCATGTTCGCAAATGCAAGGGATGCGATTGTTGTAGTTGGTTCATTGATGACAACAGCATCCCCATATCCTGCAGGTACAGCTACAAGCGTTGTCTTGTCTTTGGTGTAGAGTATTCCGTTTTCTGTTGAGAAGTATGTGCTACTCTCCCCAATACTCACAGAGGTAAGCTGATCACTATGCGAGAGTGATCCTGCTGGGACGGTATCTGTGGTATTAGGGAGATAAGCTGTATGCTCCATATTCGCGGGAACGAATAGGAGTTTGGTTAGGTCTTTGGAATAGAGGATGCCTTCATAGGAGGCGTATGTTGTGTTTTGAGGAGATACGTGGATAGAGCGCAGTGTTGGACACTGCTCAAAGGCAGTCGTTCCGATGGATGTAATTGTTGAGGGAAGGGTGACTGAGGTTAGGTTGGGACAGTCTTTGAAGATGGGAGTGTCGGGGGTTTGGGTCGTTGAATTTTTTCGGGTTGCTTGAGGGTTTTTTGAATCCGATGGGTTATCTGAAGAAAAGGCTAAAAATGGACCCCCCCCCAGCGATTTCCACCCTAAAAATAACTTTACCGTCGCTAACTTGTGAGGGAACCGAAAGATCTCCTGCAGGAGCATTTCCATACCAGCCAGTTAAGGTTGCTGATTGTAATTCGCGATCTACCAGGTAGGTAAGACCATCTACAAGCATTGTTTCTGTTTGGGTGTCTGGATTTGCAACAAGCGTGACGTCAGTGGTGATTTGGGAAGACTTCGATGCAAGATCATGAGACTCAAGCACGACTTCAGAGCTAACTTGCCCGGGAGCAGACTGCGTACTAGCAGCATCTCCAGACACATCAGCACTCGCATCATCCGCAACCTCTACCCCACCATCATCAGACTCAAGCTCCACTGTCTTGTTCACCTGTGCTGGTGCTTCTACCTTCACTTCCAGCGGAGTATCTGCCTGCGCAACCACGGGCGCCAAGCCCATAACAAGGCATACTGCTAAGAGCACGCGTACGAACAGATGAGTGATGTTTTGTAGTGTATGTTGCCGTCCCATGGCTTCCCGTTCTCGCATTTGTTTGCTCTCATCAAGGTTTATGTTGACCTCTTTAGTGAGAGACGTACCCAAGTATAACAACGGGGGAGTCCTTATTATAGTCGCTAAATAATGGGGGTGATCGCTATTAGTTAACGACATTTTGTTTTTGATAAGACCCCATATCCTATAAACTTTATGGGTATTGGCAAAAAGGAATCGCACCCACGAGCGTTTTTGCTGGGGTGCGATTCCTGAAACTACCTTCGCTCAGTAAGCTCTTACAACCTACTTCTTTTCGTGCGGACCGCCATCCATACGACCGCTGTGGTTGAAGCTTGTGGTGATCTTTTTCTCGACTTTGCCCGTGATGATATGGCTGTTGTTGAGGTTCTCGATCTCCTTCTTCATGTCCTCAATGAGCTTGATAGCAAGCTGCATCGAGAAGTCCTGGCGGACTACCAAGCGCTGCACATCGAGCTTCTCGAGATCAGCAGGCATGGGGTACGCTGGCACCAGCCATCCGCTCATGCGTAGTCGATCTGCCAAATCATACAGCGACCATTGCACATCGGCCCCGTCTTTGATGCCCCAGCAAACAATCGGAATCTCGCTTGCCTCTTCGAACATCTCAAACAAACCCATCTCTCTGATTTCTGCAGCCATATAGCGAGCAACATCGAGAGTGCGCTGATGGATTTCCTTAAAGCCTTCGAACCCGTTACGCATAAATACGTAGTACTGCCCAACAATTTGAGAGGCTGAACGCGAGAAGTTAATAGCTATCGTGGCCTCTTCCCCGCCCAAATATGATACCCAGAAAATCAAATCCTTTGGCAGCGATTCCTTGCTGCGCCAAACAACCCAGCCAACACCAGGATAGACCAAGCCATACTTGTGACCCGATGTGCTGATGGACCAGACATTCTTTAGGCGGAAGTCCCACTCAAGATCAGGCTCGATAAACGGAGCTACCATAGCACCCGATGCGCCATCAACGTGAATACGGATAGGCATCTTCGGGTGAGCTTGGTTATAGGTTTCTACAAGACCATCAAGCGCCTTTACATCATCATACTTACCTGTATAGGTGATACCCAAGATTGCCGTGATACCAATGGTATATTCGTCAACATAGTCCATGACGGTATCCATGTTGAGAGAAAGATGATCCTTCTCAAGCGGCACAAGGCGCATTTCGATATTCCAATAGCGGCAGAACTTCTCCCAGCACACCTGATAGCCCGAAGAAATAACTAGGTTGGGTTGCTTCGCGCACCGATCGACTCCTGCGGCATCAGCAAGCTTCTTCCAGCGGAATAGCATTGCCAAACCACCAAGCATACAAGCTTCAGATGAGCCAACGGTTGAAGTACCAATGGGCTCCTCGGCCGCATCTGCATGCCAGAGATCTTCGAGGATCGCAACACAGCGGTTCTCGAGGTCTGCCGTCATCGGGTATTCGTCCTTATCGATGGCATTCTTCTCAAGGTTCTCAGACATAATCTGTGTTGCCATGGGTTCCATGTATGTCTGGCAAAACGTTGCAGAGTTTTGCGTAGCATTACCTTCGATGGACAAGTATTCCTTAATCATTTCGTATGCCAAACGCGGCTCCATAGGACTATCATTCATCTTATCAAGCGGCATCGCCACGTCACTCGCTTCGCTTCCGAAGATCGGGGTGAGATACTTGGTTTTTTCGTCCATTTGTTCAAGGATCGTACTCTTTTTGATCATTTTCTATACCTCCATTATCGTTTCACTCAGTGTTTAGATCCTGTCTTACGTTGAGCAACCTGCTCAATTACTTACCCCCAGAACCGCCGTCTGGAAGCGTTGGTTCATCCTTGGCCCACCGATGCTTGAGCGCATAGATGATAAAGGGCAAGGCTACCGATATTGCGAAGCAAACCATCAGTGTTGTTTGATAGACCATGTTTGCCTGCGATGTCAGCTCCGACGAAGGGAAGAACGAAATCACAAGCGTTCCTACCGTCATGATCAAACCAAGTCCTGCAAAGATTGCCTTGAACGGGGTGCCACCAGGCAGCTGGAAACTACGAGGCAGATCCTTGTGCTTGAATATCAATTTGAAATAGCCCAAGAAGAACAAGATGTAACCTACGAGGTAGATAACAACCGTCAGCCCGATAGCGGTCAGATAGCCAACCGACGAGCTTGACCCACCCGAAAGAGCAATTGATCCGCAGAGCACCGCAGCCCAAATGGAAACGATGATCGCCTGAATGATAACGGTCTTCACGGAAACGCCGTGCTTGTTAACCTTCTTGAATGACGGAGGCAAAATACCTTCATGCGCAGTATCGAGCAACGCACGCGAAGGGCCAACGATCCAAGCTGAAATCTCAGCAAGAACGCCCAAAGCCAACAAGATTGCCACGACGTAAACAAGCCACTCAAAACCAGCTCCAAAATGTGTGACAAAAATCATCTTGAATGCCTCAATAACACCAAATGAGAGGTTGCCATCGAGCACTGATGCGGGCAGCGTTGTTGCTACAGCCAAACCGCCAACTGCATCAAGAACGATAGTTACAATTGCAAGGATGATCATAGCCAGCGGATAGTTCCTCGCGGGATTCTTGAGCTCGTTGATGTGCGAAGCCGAAGCCTCAACACCCATGTACGCAAGAATGAATGATGCGAAAATTACCAGCGTATCAACCTTCGTGAAATCGGGGATCAAAGTGGTGAAATCCATCTTAATCTGGGAAACACCGCCAGTCAGGAAGTAAGCTGCAAGGCCGATAAACAAGATAGCCGCTGGGACCAAAATGCCGCCCAAGAAACCAATCTTTGATATACGGGCCGTAAACTTGGTGCCCCCGAGTTGCGTAAAGGTTAGAGCCCACACAATGATCAGCACGCCAAAGAACATTACGAGCGGATTATTGTAGAGGGCATCCCATTTGAATACGAAAGCTAGCGCAGCTAGCACGAAAAACGCCATAGTCACAAAACCGACAGTGATCTGGAACCACTGGAAGAACAAGGCCGCGAAGCCCCATCGCGTTCCAAGCGTATTTCCAACCCAGGCGAAAATACCGCCCGATTCCCACCCTTTCACCGTTGCCATTTCGGCAGCGCACAATGCAACCGGCAAGAACCAAAACAGACCACCAATAACCAAAAAGAATACCAGCTGGAATCCCGAAGAGGCGAATGAAGGCTATTCATACACCGTCATCACCATGGATGCCGTAATTGCAAAGAAGCCGAAAAAGCCCAACGTACGAGCAAACGTCGGTCGACTCTTGCTACCAATCATTGTGCCCTTTGCTGGAGAGCCTGTCGTTGGTCCATTAGGTGCGCTCATGCTCATCATCTCCCTTCAAACCATAGGCGTGAACGGCTTATCCGTACACGTTTTTCTGTACGGTTCAGTTCTATCACCCTGAGAAGAAAATGAGAGACGAAACGACGAATGTTAACCGTCGCGTGAGGTAGCCGTGGGTATTTCGAAAGCGTGTTGAAATGCTCCCGTTATCATTGATGATTGTTGGTAAAGTGACGTTTTTACCTGAGTGAATTCTTTAGAAAAGTAAAGCTACCATATTTGCTATTGAGCGTAATTGGCAACAACTTCGGCAAGAAGATTCGTAGCCATTTCATGCACATCATAGCCTTCTGAAATAGCAGCAACGGCAGCACCGTCAACGATGGCTACCACCAGGCGCGGCGTCATGGAAACTTCAGCTCGGCTCAGGATACGCTCTATAGCAGCGTCAAGCGCCACACGACCCTTTTTGTATGCCTGCGTAACCACATCAGAATCTGCAGCTGCAATAAGCTGGGCGTAGTGGGCCGAGGGGACCGTAGAGTCTTCCGGCAAACATGCTTTGATCAGCAAATCGACACACTGCTTGCGGCAATCCGTGGGAGAAAGTTGCTCTGCGGCTAGCGCTGCCCGCTCAGCACGCTGAGCCCACATCTGAATGTTGTGCTGCCCCGCTTCTTGGAGCAATTCAGTCACGGAGTCAAAGTAGTAGCCAACCGAGGATGAGGCTGCACCAGCCCACTTCGCAACGCGGCGATACGTTACCGCGCTCGGCCCTTCCTCCCTCAAAAGGGCCGCCGCGGCAAGTACGAGTGAAGCTCTCGTGATTTGAGCTTTCAATGATTTTGGCGTCTGCGGAGTCTCCCCCATGATCTTTCGATCCTTCCGTACCTAAATTTCTGACAGATCCTTGTTGGAGTGCTCGTGCGAAAGAATCATCGCAACCAACGCTACGCAAGAAACCGCCACCATATACCACGCAGGGGCAAGGTTAGATCCTGTTGCAGCAATCAACCATGTTGCAATAAACGAAGCCGATCCCCCAAAGATCGCATTCGCCATGTTAAAACTGAGCGCAAAACCCGAATATCGCACTTCGGTCGGAAACGTTTCAGTTAGATAGCTCGAAAGTGTACCATCATTGATGGTGAGAGCGGCACACATAACAAGTTCAACAAGCAGGACGATAGTAAAATCGCCTGTATTAAGCAGCATAAATGCTGGAACGGTCAGTACGATAAACGAGACGCAAGCGATGATAAGCATCCTTTTACGCCCAAATTTATCCGATAAATGACCCATCCCAAATATGAATGCAACATAGGCAACCAAACTCAGGGTAGTTATCAACGATGACTGACTTGCAGACATCATGACCACTGTCTCGAGATACACAGGCAAATATGTCAACACCGTATAGAATCCTACCGCGTTGAGCATTGCGGCACCGAAGCTAATAACCAATTCGCGCTTGTGATTTTTAAAAAGATCGCGGATCGGATGATTCGCTTCGCCCGTCTTGCCCTTCACGGATTCCTGCATAGCAACGTAGGTGGGCGAATCTTCAAGACGAACACGAATGTAATGTGCAACCAAGCCCAGCGGGCCCGCAAGCAAGAACGGTATACGCCAGCCCCATTCATGAACCATGTCGGTCGGCAGAAACGTATACATACCCGTTGCGAATAAAGATCCGATCAACAGGCCAACCGCCGTGGAAGCCGGTACGATTGAGCAGTACAACCCACGTTTATTACACGGTGCGTATTCAGCTAAGAAGGTAGCAGCTCCAGCATATTCACCTGAAGCAGAAAATCCTTGAACCATACGGAGAAGCAGAAGCAAAATAGGCGCCGCAAGGCCGATGGTCATATATCCAGGCAATAAGCCAATGAGGAATGTTGCGCCCGTCATGAGGAAGATGGAAGTCGAAAGTGCCCACTTGCGGCCCTTCTTATCCCCCATGCTGCCCCAAA
>JAVWLC010000065.1:6438-9542 GCA_036638175.1 Raoultibacter sp.
GGACGCAAAAGAAAAGAAAGAGCAAAAACGGCGAATGTCTGCATGAGAGCCAACGCAGGATCGTCGTTGGGAAAAAATATGTTTGCAATAACAATGGCAAAATAGGTGTACGTTGCGTAATCAAACCACTCGATGAAGTTTCCAAGGAATGAGGATACTGCAACTTTTCGAACTGTTTTATGCTGGTCTTCTTCGTGATAATTACTCATAGTAATCCCCTCAGAATAAGCGATTCTACACGGATCCATCCACATGCAGATTGAGTTTGTGAAACCCGCTCAACTCTATCGCTTGAAAACAGACAGTATTCGGCCAGCGAATACTCTTACCTTATAGTATTACAAGTATCCGAGCAGAAGCGATACTGTTACATATCGCTTCTGCTTTTTTACCTACTCAGAACAAGCTCACGCAGATCAGTAGTCTTCGAGCAGATCTACCTGAGCTTTACTTGCACGCAAGACAAACGCGTTCTTTGCCTTTTGGCCACCCTGAGCGAGCTTGCTGAGGATAACTCTTTTAAGGCGAGGATATTCATTCATGCCATACCAGGCGAAAGCCGTGCCGCCAATATAGGCTTCTACAATGCTGTGCACTGGTGCTGTTGCATCGCGCTTTGCATCGAGAGCCAAATATTCCTGGATCTCGTCTGCGCACAGATTGCGAATTACCTCTGCACTGATCTCCAAATCATGAGCCAGTTGCCTCAACTGATATGAAACTTCTTGATCATCAGCATGCGGGAAATAGGTTACGTCAAACGTAACGGCGCCTGCACCCGAGACCTTCGCAAACTGCAAGAGCGAATCCAGCGACATCATTTGGACGTGATCTTCCGTGCGCTCCGCAATATCTAACTCAGCGGGAAAACCCTGCAGACCATGCTCGACAAACACTGCCTTCAGTTCAGCTTCATGCAGAGCAGGTTCAAAGTTCACCTCGGTAGCAATGTGAGTTAAATTACTCGTAATCTTCATGTGCCACACCTTCCTTCTGTTCACCTGTATCAAGCTAGAGCAGGTTTTCTTTGGACGCTTCCTCTTCCAAGCGAGCACTGAGATTTTCTCGAATCTCGGCTTCTTGTTTCTGTTTTCGTCCCGTAATCATGCCCTTGATGGAAGGTACGGCACCACCACCGATGATGAGCGCAGCACCTATGATCGTGTTGATAGTAAACGGCTCACCGAAGACGACAAGGCCAACGAAGAGAGCAACGGGGACTTCCCAATATGCAATGGTTCCGTAGTCTGCAGCTGGCAGGTTGCGGCCAGCCACCAGCAGAAAGCCCAATGCAATAGGTCCGCAGATGATCCAAAGTAAGATAGCGCCAATCCAGTTGAACGGTGTAAAGTGAACGTTCAGAGCCCAGTTTGCCATCTCCGGCTGAGAGCCCAGTGAGTTCAGTACGATTGTGATAGCGCCAGCGCCAATAGCCGCGAAGATAAAGTTCCACACGCCACGTGCTGTTGTGTCGGCATCTTTGCGATAGCCATTGAAGAACATTGAGGCGCCATAGAAGAAGCCCGATGCCAAACCAAACGCATCGCCGATACCCTTCATCGGAAACTCTGGCGTAGCGGGCACAAGGTTGAAGTCAACACCAAAGGCCTGTCCGCCCACGCCGAAACCGACCAAGCCTTCGCCAAACAACATACCGACGAAAACAGCTCCAAGGCATATCCACTGCAGCTTCGACATAGGCTCTTTTCGGAATATCTTTGCCATAAGCACGCAAATGACAGGTCCGATATAGATAAAGAGTACAGCGTTTGCCACCGTGGTGAGCAGCGTGGCCGTGACGTAGCATGCCAACGACATGCCAATCATGAGACCACCGAGCGCAATGGACGGTGTCAACTTGAGTTTTTTGAATACATGAACTTTATGGGTCCCGAGCAATAGGGCTACAAAGAACAGTACGCCCATACCCATGCGACCAACTGCCATCAAGGCGCCAATGCTGTCACCTGCGTTGAACCCCAAAGCTCCGTCGAACATGTCGGTGCGCGTTGCCCAGCGGCTGAACAGGGGAACAAGACCCATGCCTGTCGCCGAAATCAACATGGCAATAGTACCGAGGCCAAGCTTCATTTCATACTTGTCAGAGCCATCGTTACTTTTACCAACATCCACCTTTTGCTTGTTGTCTGCCATTGGTCCTCCTTAACCAGTAGCTGAAACATTGTTTGCATGCTCTTTTGTGTTGCTGCCTGTGATGACCTCGTATGAAGGGTTGAAAAAAGGGGCCTGGCGCATCCAAGCTAACCAGACCCCCTTTGCGGTAAGACTAAGTCTTCTCCTTAGCAGCAAGACGAGCGGTGAAAACTAGTCGTTCCAGAGCTCCGGACGAATGAGTGTCGGATCCTTCACGCGGTTCGGGAAGTAATCGAGGCAATCGCCTTCACGATAAACGTCAGCGGTTGAGCAGTGCAGGCCGCCACCGAACGGATAAGCGTCGCGGAGGTCGCAAGGAATAACGTTCATGCCGAGCTTGTCCATCTGCTCCTGCTGGTTGACTTCCGAAGCCTCAACGATGACGGTCTTCGGGTCGAGTACGAGACAGTTCATTGACAGCCATACTGAGCTGTAGCACAGCGCCGGCGGCTCGGTGTGAGCAGGCTCTGCAGCATCGACGATCTGCCAATCGTTTGCTTCGAAGATAGCGCGCTGCTCTTCGGGAAGCTTGCGAGACGGGTTGTTGATGATCAGGCCCGGACGCAGCGGCACGAAGGTGGCGTCGATGTGGATCGGATACGGGTCGCCAGGGAAGTTTACAGCGTGAACGCGCAGTTCTGGGTAGTAGCGCTGGAACCATTCCATAGCAGTACGGTTGGTGGTGAGGCCGTGCTGGATGAAGAGGTCCTTGCCCATGCGCATAACGTCGGCAGCATCCCACATTGGCTCAACTTCAGTGGTAACGAAGTCTTTGTTGGCGGTACGAACAAGACGGTCCTCAAGGGAGATCTTCTCGTCATAGTAGTTGTGCTTATAAGAAGCATCGGTCAAGCGAGGACGGGGAGCCTGGGTCCACAAGAACTCGGGATCCTCATCGAAGTACTGCTTCATGAGGGGCCAGTAGGCCAAGTACTCGAAGTAGCGGCAGC
>JAVWLC010000066.1:0-7917 GCA_036638175.1 Raoultibacter sp.
AACCTGCTCGCCACATTTGTGGCTGCGAATTTACTCGGATGTCCGGCCGAGGCATTCCAGCGCGCGCTCGATGCATTCGATCCGCAAAACGGCAGATTAGAAAACATGCAGGTCGAAGGTCGGCCAATTCTTCTTAACCTTGCGAAAAACCCTACGGGGTTCAACCAGAATCTCAAGATCATCACTCAGGATAGCGGGCCGCGCGTGGTTGCCTTCTTTGTGAACGATAAAGAGGGCGATGGCCGCGATGTCTCGTGGATCTGGGATGTTGACTTCGAGGAGCTGGCAGGAGCAGATCAGCTTGTTGTGTTCGCTGGAGGTATTCGTAAAAACGATTTGCAGGTGCGTTTGAAATACGCGGGAATTTCTGCCGAGTTGATTGATGGGGGTGCCGATATTCTGGCAAAAACCGCCGATCTCGGTCCTGAGTACAACTATTACATGATCGCAAATTACACGGCGCTTCCCGTTGTGCGCAACGAGCTTGTTCGAATAACGGCAACGGAAGGAGGCAACTGATGGACGCGATGCAGCCTTTGAGAATAGCGCACCTTTTTCCTGATTTGCTGAACCTCTACGGCGATGGTGGCAACGTAACGTGCTTGGCGAAGCGTGCTGAATGGCGAGGCTTGCCCGTTGAGGTGATTGCCGTCAATCACGGAGAAACTGTTGATCTTAGTACGGTTGACGTGGTGTTTCTTGGTGGTGGCCCCGATAGAGAACAGCGCCTTGCTTCCGAATCCTTGTTGCGTATGAAAGACGATTTAGCTCGCTACGTTGAGGATGATGGCGTTCTGCTTGCCATTTGCGGTGGTTATCAAATTCTTGGTACTGAGTGGCTGCTTGGCGATGAAACCGTTGAGGGTCTTGGCGTTGTGGATATGGTGACTAAGCGCGCAGAGGCATCAGCACATCGACTTATCGATAACATCGTACTTGCGTCTGAGCTTGCACAACGACCAGTTGTTGGCTATGAAAACCATGCAGGAAGAACGTTCCTTGGGAAGGATGTTCGACCTTTTGGTACAGTCATTTCATCGACTGGCCACGGAAACAACGATACAGACAAAAGTGATGGTGTTCTCTATAAGAATGTTGTTGGAACGTATCTACACGGCCCGCTCTTGGGTAAAAATCCCGAAGTAGCCGATGCGCTGCTCGAACGCGCATTGAGTGTGCGGGCAGTTCGTGCAGGCGTGCCGATTGAGGCGCTTGCGCAGCTCGATGATACGGCAGAGCTGGCGGCAAACGAGTATATGGTGAAGCGCCTCGGAGTGCGACTGTAGCTTTTGGCGGCTGGGCGTTTCTCTGGGTGAGACGTGCAATGCCGAAGCCGCTCGAATGGTGTCTCAGTTAGCTCATATGATGTGCGTATTTCATGTGGAAGAGGCGCCGTGTATCGCTGCTTACTTGGAAGAAAATTCGAGCATCACGGGCAAAATGCCTGATAGATTTGGTGTCAGAGCGTGACGTGCTGCGAGATGCCCGAGTTTGACGGTATGGCATTTTCCAAAAAATGCTCGATTCATCTTGCGCTTGAAGTTCAGCCTCGGGCACAATGATTGCTATGAAGGAAAGAAAAAGCAACGTTCGGCGCTCAAGCGCTCCCGTTGATGATGGTCGGCGGAGCACATCGAGGCGCGCCTCGCGCCCCGAGTCTGCTCGCTCTGATCGTTTCGACCCATCAGCCTATGGAAGACAAACTTCCTCTGGGGCTTATTCTCGTACATCCGATAGTCGTGGCGAAGAGCCTTCTGGTTCGTATGGTCGTCGTATCTCTCAAGCTGAATATACGCGGCAACGCAAGAAGCGCAAGCGTCGCAAGATTATGGGCGTTGCGCTAGCGATTGTCCTCGTGGTGTGCTTAGGCGGGGCGGGTGTGGCTTTTGCCTACTACAACGGAATCTCTGCAAATTTGCACGAAGGTGTTGATGACAACCTTCGCCAAGAGCTGGTACAAACCGATCTGACCAATGAGCCGTTCTATATGCTGCTCATGGGCACTGACGGCTCGAATGATCGCGCGGCTTCGGCAGAATATGAAGGCGATCAATTTCGCTCAGACAGTATGATGCTTGTTCGTATTGATCCCATTGATAATAAAGTTACGCTGGTCTCTATTCATCGTGACACCTTGGTTGATATGGGTGAATACGGGCAGAATAAAATCAATGCCGCGCATGCAATCGGGGGAGCGGCTCTTACGGTAAAAACTGTTTCTGAGCTTGCGGGTGTGCCGATTTCTCACTACGCAGAGATCAACTTTGATGGATTTCGCGATATCGTAAACGCTCTCGGCGGCGTTGAAGTCGACGTTCCCATGGAAATTGACGATGATGATGCGGGCGGCTATCTTGCGCAAGGACCCCAGACGCTTAACGGTGATCAGGCGCTTATTCTGTGTCGCGCCCGCCACGCTTACGATAATTACGGTGATGGCGATTCTTACCGCGCCGCCAACCAGAGACTTGTTCTGGCTGCTATTGCGAAGAAGATTCTTGCCGCAGACATTGGAACCATGGCCTCAACGGTTACGGCGCTTTCAAGCTACGTAACTACCGATCTTGAGATCACCGACATTGTTGGTCTCGCTCAGGCGATGCAGGGCCTCGATCCCGCAAACGATATCTATTCTGCAATGGAGCCTACAACCTCTGCCTACGTCGATGGCGTTTGGTATGAGTATACGAACACCGCCGCGTGGAAGACCATGATGGACCGCGTCAACAAAGGGCTTCCCCCAACCGAAGAAGATATCGTCGATGAGTACTCGGGGACGGTGCTTGCAACTACCGGCAACGGTGAGGTGAGCAGTTCCGGATCGAGCAATAACACCGCTCCTTCCAGCAAGAAAGCTGGTAACGTTGTTATTAAGAATGGCAACGGCGTTGCGGGCTCTGCAAACGAGGCAGCAACAAAATTACAAGCCGTCGGCTATACCGTCGAAACAGGAAACGCAAACGATTTCGACTACTCGCAGACTATCGTTATCTACAACACGGCGAACCAAGCGAATGAAGCGAAGGAAATTGCGACGACCATTGGAGTCGGAAAAGCGCAACTCAACGATGGCACCTACGCATTTACTGGTGACTTTCTTGTTGTCATCGGTGCCGACTGGGTCTAAATCTGACATCGTAACTAAAGAAAATGACGATTTTCTTTAGTTACGGGTAGCAAATTACCCCGTAACTAAAGAAACCTTTAATTGCGGGGTAAAAAACCGAGCAATAAGGCAATCCTGAAACACTCCCTTTAACGTACATTTCTTAGCGGCGATGTCTTGCTTGAATTCTTCCTCTGGAAAAAATGATGCCCAGGACTCATGAAGAATCCTGGGCGGAAGGGGAGAGATGTAGAGTGAACCTATGCCTGAGTGGTAGCTTCGATCTCTTTGCCTGCAGCGTTCAAGCCTGCAAGACGGCCGAAGGTAAGTGCCATTGCAAGGGAGATGCCCGCAACGGTGACGGGGTATTCGACCAAGTAGCGGCCACCCTGAACGTTGCCCGTGGCGTAGAGGCCTTCGATAGGCTCAGCGTTCTCGTTCAAAGGCTGCAACTTCTTGTTGACGTGCAAACCACCCATGAGCACCAGCATGCCAGCACTGCCGAAGGGGAATGCGTAGAACGGTGCTTCTGAAACGGGAAACAGGCGACGCTCGTCTTTGCCGAAATCGCTGTCGTGACCAGCGGCGCACATTTCGTTGTAGCGATCGATGGAGGCCTTGACGGCATCAACAGGAAGATTCATCTGCTTTGCAAGATCTTCGATGGTGTCAGCCTTGATGAGTCCTTGTGTTCCTTCGACCATGGCTTTTATGGTGTAGCCAAGACCGAAGCCTGAAAGTACGGTTTTGTATTCGTCGACCTGGTCATCGGCAATGAAGTGGTTGACGTAGCCATGGCCGTCGGGCATGTTGGCGATTTCGGTGGGCCACTTGCTGTCAAAGATCTGCCAAGAGCGCAGGCCTTCAGGTCCCATCGGTACGCGAGAGAGCTGGTCAGCGATGTTCTGGCCAGGGATGTCTTCGTTCATGAAACGGTTGCCGTTGATGTCGATCTGCAGGAAGCCATCGACACCAAGGGGGCCGCCCATGTGGTGGGTCATTGGTGCATGAGGACCGAGCTCCATCTGAGCACCTGCCCACATACCCATCTTGTGTCCATCGCCCGTGTTACCTACAGCACCCGCTGCGTCCATAGTGGTGTAGAAGCTGACAAATTCGTTAGCCCATGGCACGTAGTAATCGCGCATGTCCTGGTTGTTGCCCCAGTCGCCCGTAGCAAGGATGACGGATTTCGCATTGATCTGGGTGTAGTTGCCGTCTTTGTCATGAACATAAGCGCCCACGACTTTGCCGTCTTCGACGATAAGCTGTTCGCCCCATGTGGAGTACAGGAATTCAGCACCCTTAGCCTCGGCTTTTGCAACGGCAGCCTCAAGCGTCCACTGCATGTTGGGGTTTGTGGTAATGGTGCCATGGAAATACGGATAGTATTCGGTGCGATAATCGTATCCTTCGAGTGCGGGGAAGCACTTCGGGCGAATGTAGTTAGGCTTATCAGTTAGCTGGTTGGCAGCTGTGCTGGTGAGAACCTCGAAGTCAGCGCCTTCGACAAACCAATCGAAGTCTTTGCCTGAGTTGTCATACCAATAGCCGAGGAAATCGGGAGTCGGGCGATAGCACATATCTTTCATGAGCTGGTTGACGATAACGTCTTTGCCTGCCCACTCGATACCGAGATCCTTTTGGATTTGTGATCCAACGACACCGAAGTCGCCCGCCATCGAGACAGCGGAAAGAACAGCTGCCTTTTCGATGCCAATAACCTTAGCACCTTCGTCTGTGGCAGCTTTTGCAGCAGCGCAACCAGAAAGACCGAGGCCGATTACCAAAACGTCGCAATCCTTGGTTTCGGCAATGTCAGTTGGTACTGCAGGTGGGTTTTTGAAGTCAGGTGTGAAGTCAGCAGGTTTACCTGAAGCGGCACTCTGCGAAGCGGTGCTGCTTGAATCGGTTGCTGCTGTGTTATTGCTTGCTGCAGGTGCACAACCTGCGAGGCCGGCTGCTCCTGCGGCGACAGCTGCAGTAGCACCGAGGCCAAGAAACGCACGACGACTTAAACTTGCTTTTTCCATAATGATCCCTCCAGATACATATTAGGTTGGAAGACTCCGATCGGCTTCCAATGGCTCCACTCTAGGAAAACGGCGATGCGTCTTCATCACTAGTGCACGGGTGAAATTGCTAAAAGTGCGAAAAATCGTCCCACTAGAAACGGGTGAGGCGGTCTTTTTGCGTCATAAAACAAGCCATGGATCAGGTGCGATAAGAAACCACCAAAGATCTTGCCTTTTTACCGCCGAAGAGCCGTTAGCATGTTGCAACGTTCGAAAGCGGGGTAAACCTCTATACTAGATACGATAGGAGGAGGAAGAGCCTATGGGGCATTTAGCAGAGATTACCAAGGGCATGCGCATGCGTGACTTGTTGTTTTTCGGCGGATACGCACTCTATCTCGTATTTAGTTATATGTCGTTTCATTCGGCGACCGTTCTTTCGTCATCGGGCTCGTTGGGACACGGTCTTGAAGTCATGTTCTCGATGGGGATCATTGGCACGCGTGTTTTGGTGTACCTCATACTTGCGATTATTGTCTGGCGCCTGAAAAGCGTATCCACGGGTATTGCCGTGCTGGTAACGCTGGGAATGGGTTTGGTCGGCTTTCTTGTTACGGGCATGATATTTGAGTTTGCAAGCATTGTGCCTTCCGATAAGTTTGCCCCCTGGCTGCTGTTCGGGAGCGTTTTATTTGGCGCAGCAGATGCACTCATAACGCTCTTGTGGGCTCGCTTTTCTTCGACGCTCTCCTTGCGCGCAGTGTATTTGTATGTTGTTCTCTGTAACGCCGTGAGCCTTGTGTTGTATTTTGTTGCGACGCTTTTGCCGCCGATTACAGCTTTGCCTCTTGCTGCTATTTTCTTTATTGCATCTTCTCTATTCGCGAAGCGGTCACTCGATGTGCGCCCAGAAAGTGATTGGGAGTACTCGGGGCCTGTGTTTCGCGAAGCGCTCAGGCGGTTGTGGCATCCGATACTTGGTACAGCAATCCTTTGTTTCATGAGTGGACTCATGTTGCAAATTTCGGGGCAGCAGGACATTTCGCTTGCATCGTTTCAGCAAACGTCGCTCATCACCAGTGCTATTGCGGTGCTTTGTCTTCTTTTGCCAGCGTTACTTATCAAGAAGCCGTTCAATGTTGGTCGTCTTTATGCTATTGCGTTGCCCCTTTCGGCGGCGGGTTTTTTGCTGTTGCCGCTTATCTGGAACGCAGCGGGGGGTATCGTTAACGCTTTTGCGCAGCTTGGTTCTATGGTGGCTGGCATCATTTTATGGTGCATGCTTGCCGAAACGGCGCAGGACACAAAGCTTCCGCCCGCACTGCTATTCCCCGTGGCTCTTGTGTGCACTAATGCAGCTCAACTTGCGGGTACAGTCATTGGCTTCTTGAATGCAGAAACGCTCAAGCAGGGAGATCTGGTTTTAACCACGGTTGCTCTTGTCTCGGTGTATTTGCTGCTTATGGCTGCGTTGTTTCTTTTCAAGGACAAGACGCTTGCAGGAAATGAGGATGTGCAAGTGCAAGCTGCAACTCCCGAGGAGACGCTTTCCGCGCGATGCGAAGAGATTGCGCTGGCGCATCAATTTACGCCCCGCGAGACCGAAATATTTCAACTGCTCGCACAAGGCTACACGATGCCTGTTATCTCTGAGAAACTGTTCGTCTCTGAAAACACCGTAAAGTCGCACGTTAAGAGCATCTACCAAAAGCTCGATATTCACGTGCGCTCTGAGCTTATCGAGCTGGTGAATCAAGCGTGATGCGCCGATGGTCACTTTGTGGCAGCGCAAAGCATTTGTCTAGGCGTGAGTGCAAGACCGAATTTCTTACTGCTCGATGCGAGACGATCGTGGGTGTTCAATGAAAATTACCGTTGTTGCAGTGGGAAAACTCAAGGAGCGCTTCTGGTCCGATGCATGCGCCGAGTACCTCAAGCGTCTGAAGCCCTACGCCAAAGTTGACGTGAGAGAAATTGCTGATATTGATCCCGCAAAAGCGGGAGGCATCGATGCGGCGCGCACAAAAGAGGGAGCCGCAATGCTTGCCGCAATCCCCGAATCGAGTCATGCGATCTTGCTGGCAATCGAGGGCAAAGAACGTTCGAGCGAAAGCCTGTCTCGCCGTATCGATGATCTCGCGCTTGCGGGCAAGAGCGACATTGCCTTTTTGATCGGCGGTTCAGATGGTGTGAGCGAAGCGGTGCGAGCACGCGCGGATGAGACGCTCTCGTTTGGCCGCATCACGCTGCCGCACAATCTTGCGCGCGTTGTGCTCATCGAGCAGATCTATCGCGCATTCAAGATCTCGCGCGGGGAACCGTATCACAAGTAGAAATGCCTAGCAAAAAGCCGAATAAGACGATCACGGGTTGCTCGGTGCGTTTAATTAGTGCGCAAATCATCTAGAATCGAACGCTGACTTTCCAGCATAGCATTCGCCTAATGGCTTGTTATGCAAGGAAACCTGCGGGCGAGGAGGAATCCCCTTCTTGGTTGATGTAATTCTGCATGCGCCTTTAATTTCCCTTCAAGAAGTAGTTCTGAGCTGGGACTACAATAATTTCGTTGGCTGGATGTCCCAGCCACGAGGGGAGATGAGGGAATACCATGAATGATCAAAGTCGAAATCACAATCAGGTAGAAGACGAGAAATTCTCGCTCAGTAGGCGTAATTTTCTCAAAGGAGCAGCTTCGGCAGGTATCGTTGCTGCGGCAGGTGCTGCGCTGGCAGGTTGCTCAACGGCCCCGCAAGCGTCGGGTGACACGACGTCATCAGAGGAAGATAAGGCAAAAGT
>JAVWLC010000066.1:7927-8978 GCA_036638175.1 Raoultibacter sp.
GTGGCTTTCGAAGCGGAGGCTGCTCCCATTGATCCTGTTGAGCCTCCTGCGTCGTGGGATTCAGAAACTGACGTGGTCGTTGTTGGATCGGGCGCTGGCGGTATGATTGGCGCTCTTCGTCTGGCAAAAGAGGGCAACAAGGTTATTGTTCTCGAAAAGGATGGAAAAACAGGAGGCGCATCGCGCTATTCGGGCTTCTTCGTCAACTTTGGCGGGCACAAGCTTGCGGAAGAGGTGCAATGGGCATATCCTAGCTACCCCTATGATCCAGATCTCATCGTCGAGTTTCTCAATGACATGTGGCAGCAGACAGCAGATCCTGAGCTGATTCGTGCGATGGCAGTTGAAGGTCCAAAGTGCATTGATTGGATGGGCGACGAGCTTAAAATTCCATGGGCCCCATTCAGCAAAGAGGTTCCGTCGGGAGCTCAGTCCGTATATTGGGAGGGTCAGATCACGCCGAAGAATTCGATCATGATCAATGATCATACCTTCAATTATCTGACTGAGATGGCCGAGGACCAGGGGATTGAGGTTCGTGTTAGCACAACCATGCAAGCACTTGTTATGGAAGATGGTGCTGTTGTTGGTGTGAAGGTAAGTGGAGCTGATGGAAAAGAGCAGTACATCAAAGGCAAGAAAGCTGTGCTCTTAACTGCGGGTGGGTTTGAAATGAACCGCGCAATGCTCAAAGAGTACCTTCCTTCATGCTTCGACGGTCTAGCAAATGTGCCGTGTCCGCCTTGCAATACAGGTGAGTGCATCCGTATGGGCGTTGGAGCAGGCGCTGATTTGTCTGGATACGATTCATCGGGAAGTTATGATGGCGGTGTTTGGTGGGACGATTACGATCAGTTCGCTACGCGTATGACGGCGCATGTCAACAAAGACGGTAATCAGGCGCTTCGTCAGCCTTGGCTTCGCATTAACAACACAGGAGAGCGCGTTCCCTATCTTGGAACAACATACGTTTCGTACCCCTATGCGCCATTCGGTAGCGAAATGGTGAACGGACTTACCGACCAGTCGGCAGTTGAGATTATGCAACCAG
>JAVWLC010000066.1:8988-9475 GCA_036638175.1 Raoultibacter sp.
GAAGACCTCGTCATGAAAAATCACTTTAAGCAAGGCGTTTGCCGTGTTGGTAAAGTTATTCCTGCCGATGACCCCCTGATCGAGCGCGTTCCTGAATGGCAACGTGATTGGAGAACTGGGTTTAATCAGATGGTCGAGGCGGGGGCGATCGTGAAGTGTGACACTATTGAAGAGCTCGAAGAGGCGCTTGGTCTCCGTCCATCGGTTCTCACTGATGCCGTTCCATCATGGTTGATTCCGCTCAAGAATCCTCCTTACTATGGTGCGAAATTGGGTGGCAATATCTTCACAACAAAGTGCGGCTTGAAGGTTAATCCTCGCATGCAGGTTCTCGATACAACGGGCGCGGTAATCCCTGGCTTATATGCAGGCTGGCACACTGCAGGTGGCGCCAATGGTGAAACGAACATCGGTGGTCGTCCCTTTGGCGGCATGTATGGAGATGTTGGTCAATCATTCGTAGGCGGATACATGGCGGCTGGTGGCA
>JAVWLC010000067.1:0-9335 GCA_036638175.1 Raoultibacter sp.
CGATACACCTTTTGGAATGTATTGAGACTGTAAGGCAAGCGTGATGACTGTGTTACCTTCAACACCAGTCAGAGGATTGCGCACGATACCGATAGCTTTGTTGTACATATCAGCTACGGAGCGTGTATTGAAGGTCGCTTCGAAACCTTCTTTGGACGTAGGTAACTTGCCACTGAATGCTAACAACACCCACCCGCCCCCAACATTGGGGTCACTAACGCCAACACTGAACGGGTTACCTACCATGGCTTGTGCCATAACGTTATTCGAAATCAGTTTCATATTAACCTACCATAGGAGCGATTGGCTTGTTATTCGCCTGAGTGTTGGACAGATTGAGACTGCCTACAGTCACACGGAACACAACGTTGTCGTATAGAGGTTCTAGGTCTATCGAAGTCTGGAACATACCTTGAACAAGCGCAACGGGTTCAGTTGGCTGAGGCAGACCTGATGCGAACGTGCGACTAGCAAACTTACTTTGTACCTGAGTAGCTACAATAGGCTTCATACCAACAGCAACTTGTTCAGATATGATAGCGCGTTCGAACTTGGACAATGCAACCGCACGTAGACCAAGAGCAAGCGTATTTGCCACTTGCGTTCTAGTCATTGTGCTCAACGGATCTTGGCGCAATGTCTGCGGTTGGCTGTCGGTAGCGACCTCCATCTGAGCCATCACCATTGTGAAGTCAGCAAAGAAATCTGGATCGTATGCGATAACTGGAACGAACATTATCAGCCTCCCTGTGCGTCAGCAAAGATGTTGGTCAGGTTGATAGAGAACGGCTGAATCGTTACCTGAGTCTTATATCCAGCTGGGTCGTACTTGATTTGCATATCAGGGTACAGCAGAGTTACTTCGGTACCCACCGCCAAGCTGATTGGTACGATGCCGCCTAGAATCAAGTGCGTAGGCATGCCTGTAGCAACAGCAGTAAGCAAACACTCGGAGAATGACAGCTTAGCCTGTTCGATAGTACGAGTGCAGTTATTGCCTTTAGCCAGTACAGTGCATACGCCAGTTGATGCAGCCAGAGCAGCATCAAACACATAGCCACCACCAGTAGTTGACTGGACGTTGAGGCACTTGTTCAGGTCAGCTTCGGTGAAGCCCGCATTCAACTTGACCAGATAGCATGACTTGTCATCCGCAGACGTGTTGGCAAACAGACGTGATAACTGCGGCACAAGGGATTTAGAAAACAGAGTGTAGTTCATCTTATACCTCGGTCGAAGTTCTGATTTGCGCTACAGTAGCGAACTCGCCTGGACCCAATGCAGTAGCCAGAAGTTCAATAGGCTTGCCACTGTTAACAGCACCCACTTCACAGGCAAAGTAAGTAGGGATGTAGTTACCGTTAGTCAGAGCACCGAAGTTGGTATCTTGAATAACAACCATAGCCCACTTAATCGACTTGTATGCAGCGTTACGCCCAACGTTAGAAGCAGTTACAGGCAGCACACGGCGAGTACCAGAAGTCTGAATGAAACGGAAGCGCTTAGATGCAGGTACTGCTGTAGGAATCATGTTACCTTCTTGATCGGCCAACAGGGACCAAGCAACGGCAGTACCCACAACACCCGCGTCAGAGATAGGCGCAATAGTACCGGCAGCCGCAGAAGACATGTTACCCACATCAGACAATACTGCATCGATAGTAACTTCGTAATCGAAAGTCAGGTCAGTCGTGGACAGATGAATCCCAGGGTTAAGCGCATCGTGTGGAATACCTGCATAGTCCCAAGCACGATATCCACTAGGAGCAATGCCCCATAGCGCTTTGTTGCCAGCGTCGTTGCTTGTTGCATACGCCGTTTGAATCTGAACACCACCACTATACCCTACTGGAGTTGCAGCAGAAGGATAGTGAACAGTAGCACCGTTCTTGATCTCATACACATGACCAGAACGCGCTTTCCAACCTTCCTGCTGGTCAGCAAGCGGCAACAGACCCTCAGTTGTAGGACGCAATACGATTCGAGTAGCAGCAACCGCATTGTTATATAGGTTACGCATATCGTTCAGGTGCTGTGAGAAGTCACCTTGATCAGCCAGATTCGTGTCAAAGAAGAACACGTTAGCGATCATGCCGTTCGTTACAGTTGATGCCCAGTTGGTAGACAAGTTGAGCACCGAGAACGGAAGTAAGTTGTGGCCTAAGATGCGCATTAGAACTCCTTAGAATCACGGCAAACAGTTGCGAGGAACTTACCGTTACGCAGATTGCTTGCAGTAAGAATTAAGTCCGCACCAGAACCAGGAGCGCCGATAGTAAGAATCAAGAAGCCACCGTACGGCGTACTTGAAATGTCTTTGTTGAAGACGATAACGTTATACGCTGCAAGCAGGTCCGAGATTGTTCCTGCGTAAGTGCCTTGCAGCGTAGCATTCAAGCGGAACTTGTACTTGTTATCGTTACCGTGAATCCAGCGCACAGGGTTAATCTGAGATGCGGTCAGATCGAGTACGGCAGTTGCGCCAATAGCTGTCTGTACGGTAGTACCGTCAGCAACAACGATGTTGGACGGGTCAGGTACTTTGGCAAAGCAGATGGTGCGCTGCATGTTTGACAGGCCGTATTTCAATGGCGGATCAGAAGGTGGGCGTTGTCCACCAGCAGGGATCGTAATGCCATTGGCGACCAAAGGGAAAGAAACTATTTCCATCGTATTGTCTCCAGGTTGTTTCGTGTTTAAATTACTGAAATATCATCCCACTTCGGAATCATAAGCTGATTGTGTCTGCAATTTCCGGCAGAGGAATATCTTTCGTGCTTAATGTGAATTGCTGGCCTACGGTACAGTCAGCATCTTGGACGATATCAGCAGAGCTATCACCAACGTCAAAGACTTCACACATGAATTGCGTACCGTTGAATACAGGACACGCGGCTTTTGTTAAACGATAGTCTGGAGTGTTTGGTACGGAACCAGAAATCTGCCCATACATATGCGTCGTACACTTGAAGTTCGTGTAAGGTCCGTTATACATATAATACCATACGTTAGGGTAGACAACGTTGTGTCTGTATGTGCGTGGCACAATACCGAGTATCACAGCATTACGCATCTGATTGGTATCAGTCAGGAACGCATATTGTTGTCCAGCCGTAAGAGGGTTTGTCTCCTCTCTATTTGATGTGGAATACGTACCGTCTTGTTTCCAAGACATGTAGTACCAGCGGGTCTTTGAAGCAGCCGTCGATGTAGACGTTGAAGTTGGCACACCTTGTTCTGGAACAAATGAGTAGAACGAAATATTAGCACCCATAAAGTCTGGATGAATGTACGCATAACGTGGACCGAAGTATTTGTTGGACTCATCAGAAGTGACTAGAGCACGGATGTTACTGCCTTTACCTTCTTTATATTTGTAGGTACTCGGGTCAAGTCCATACACGGAACACTGACGAACGGCACGCCACATCAGACTTAGGTTATCACCATCGAGCGTATCATCAAACAGAGTGTTGAATCCACTTGGTGGTGTTTGGAACTCTCTAAGTGTACCACTGAGCGCAGGATAGTAGCGACCATCTTTAACACCTGAGGCTTGCATACAGCTAACAGTCTGTCCGTCATTATTGTACGCACAGGACTTCGCTTTCTGACAAGCGCTAACCCAATCCAGACCGTTCTTGATCTCCGACATATCAATCTGGTCAAACAGAAATAACGACTTACGTGCAATCGAAACATCGTCACGCATTTTCAGAGCGCCTGTTGAAACGAAAAGCATTGTATCTCCTTAGAGCGCCAATGGTGCATCAAGATATAACTTAGGTAGATCTGACAGGAAGTTGCCACCGACTTGAGCACCAACAGAAGCAGTGCCTGTGGTGTAGTCTTCACCTTTTTCCATAAAGATTGCTCGAACTCTAGCACCTTCTTCTACCAGACATACGGCAGACGTCAGATCGATAACAGATTCAACAGGTAAGCCATTGTCGCCTCTGGAGTTTGCCGTGCCCCGAATCCCACCATAGGAGTAAGCGACGTTAGTTATTCGCTGGTTAGGCCCGGACTGATAAGACCACAGCTCCATGCCGTACGAGAACATCAACATATCTTTAGGAACCAGAGCGCCGAAGTAGAGAGAAGTCTGCGAAGAAGAGGTACCACCGGATGTTATTGTAATGAAACCGTTGTAGTTAGAACTATAACCAGATCTTCCATAATAGTTACAGTTCATATTCATTGTGCCTTCAAACCACACGTTAGTCATTGTGCAGTATATGTATGGAAAACTCACTGCTGATGTATATCCAGTAGTCACACCGCGAAATACTGGAGGTACTGGGTGAATAGGACCTTGTTTATTCACCATTGTTGTGGACTTGTATGCAAATATAGGATTATTCCCATAGTCAGTCCACGTCACAGGTGCCCTACCCCGACCATAGTCATTCGTAGTTCCTACAGGAAGAATTGTTCGTTTCGCCCAATACATTGATGTGAAGTTAGGTATCTCGGCAAAGTTCGTATACTTCGTATAAAAGACACACGGAGTAGATGTGCCAGAATACATAGGAGCAGATCCCATCACAGGATGGGCGACAAAACTCCGTGTAACCTTGTTGAATGACGCGCAGTTCGTGCGGTGGTTCTGAACGACTTTGATCAGATCTTCCAAATCAAATTTGTCTGCATCTGGCTTTACTTTATACACCTCCGTGTGTTCATCGAAAAAATAAGTATACAATCGCGGGTCAGTTTGCCTGGGCGTTGCGTATAACATAAGAAATCTCCGTAAGTTACATCACTACGACTGACTCAACTGCTGGAAGTTTTGTATCAAGCACAAGACCACCAGTTGTACCAGGAACATACGTCTGAGGTTGTGTGGTGATCTCGTCGCGTGTAATTCTACACAAAAAGGAACGCTCATTAGTGCGCACACCAAACAGTCCAAAGTCCAGCTGGACGTTTATGTCAGAGGCCGGGTCAGTAACGTCAGGCACATAGGGATACGTAGGTACAGCCGCCGCGTAGTTCATGTAAGACGGTACAGTAGGGTAGGACATTGTGTGTCTGATTGTTGGTGGGTAGCCAGTTACTTGTCTGTAATAGTATTCGTATGAACGTGGTTGAAACAGACACACGTTCCAGTTAGGAGCAACGTTAGCGACTTGCCAGCTAACGCCTGATGTATATCCAGCATTAACACTCGCTCCACCAACTTTAATACGAGCAGAATCCCAGCCAAGATACCAATACGTATCACCCCAGCTATCTTTTGATGGACTTCGTGTATTATCTCCTGTGTAGAACGTCAAGTTACCGTTGTCGTTTCCTAAGAAGATCTTACGCTGTCCTGTCATCCAATAAGGCGTACCTATGCGCATGTGTGTACGAGTAGTGAAACCATAACCCATCTGACTATCAACATTGGCATCACTAATGGTTGTCACTGTTTCTGGATGGGCTTGCGCACATAGGAAAGTTTTAAATACCCATCGTTCATCAAAATTTGATGGCATCCCAAGAGCAGAACTAGAACCGGAAGATACCGAGTACGAACCGGGAGATAGCATTGGTCCATCTACCATCTGCGTTGGGTAGAAACGATTATTAATAACACCACGCACTTGAGACAAAGGCACGTTGTTTGTCTTACTTCCAAGACCACACGTCTTTGCCTTGTGCATGTTCTGGACGAAGCTCTCCACTGTGTTCTCTATCTGTGTACCTTCTTCGAAGAAAAGAGCACAACTGGCTCCTCGCTTAAAAGCACCTTCAATTCTATATCCACCTAACGAAGCAAATAACATTGCGCTACCTCACTAAATCTTAATTGTTTTGGCGTCTAAGAAGAATTTTTGTTGCAGGATTTCCGTTAGGTTGAGATCAATAATCTTGGAGGCACCAGGACTAGTTGATTGAGTGTCTTCGTAGTCTTCGCCACGCTTTAACACTAGCATCTCATATCCTAAAGGCGTGTTATCTATCGTCTTACGTGTTGCTCGCATTGCTCCCATCCATGTGCAATACGAATTGCCTGGTGAAGCCGTGCCAGAGATCGTAACGGTATTCACAGGCCCAGATTGCGCTGAGACTGATGTAACAGCAGCAGGACCAAATGAGAAGTTACCTATCTGAGCAATACCATATCCATTATCACACGTATGCCAGAAGTTACCGCTAACAGATCTGTAGTTACCGAACTCCGAGCCGCCGTACTCACTTTTATATGGGAATGATGTGAGATTGCTTACGTTCGTGCTCGCAAAAGAACTACATTTCGCTAACACGTACCCGTTGGCTTCGTATTTATATGTTGTGAAGTTACCTGTCTGTAGCTTTCCGATATTCATAGGAGGCACCAGGAAGTATCTAGTGCCGCCGCCGGTTATCGAAGCGTTAGTAGGCACTGAGTAGCCTCTACCGAAAGCCTCAGTTTCTTCAAACATTGACCACTTGTTCCACTGGTCACGCGTACCACCAGGATAGAATCTTGGGATGACATGCAGCCCAATTGGAGTAGATGAGTTGCGTACAGGCCCAGATGTGACTCGCGTTGTTGTCGCAGCAAGAGTCAGGCCGAAACAGTTGAACGCTTGTTTGTACCAGTCACTTGCTGACTTGATCTGCGTGTAGTCAGTACCGGAGTCAAATAAGAACAAACCATATTGCAAAGCAGTGGGTGTGATTGGCCTATTGGCAAAACTGACAAATTGCATTAAGAACTCCTTACACAGGAACTTTGTTTGTCATTGCAAACACATTCATGTTTTTAATCTTCATAACAGGCTTAACGCCAGGCAGCGTTGTACCTGTTTGCTCGAAGTCATCGCCAGCGTTGAACACGAACGCATACATCGGATGGGAACGCGCTTGACCTACGACTGGCATCATTCCCCACGTCAATGAATACTCGCCTGTGTCTGCTTTAATACCTGTACCATACAGCACGTTAGCATCCACAATGTTTGTTGTAGACGCATATGGACCTTTCGCGTAATACGTGTTTGAGCTTTGTACTGTATCGGAATAAGGGTTGAGTACAAGATGATACGTCTTCGTTGACGCAGCAAACAGGCGCGGTCCATTGGTGAGTATATCCGTCATGTAGGTCGTGCTGTTAATGCTCTGGTAGATTTTGTTTAGCGATGCAGTATCAGCCTTAATATCCAGACCTTTGACAAATAGATACGAATAGTTGGTTGATACGGTGTCAGTCCATCTGCCAGTGACAATTCCCAGGCTCGTCGTGTAGTTGCCTGACGTTGTGTAACCGTAAGAAACACCAGACTGAGGCACATGCGAAAGGCCAGTAGATAATGATGAAATTAATGTACCGTCGCAAGGTGGAAGCACCATAACGTTCTGCACAGGCGCACTTATTGGCTCATGCTCCACAATCTCAAGCGCACTACCCTCATTATAGAAATATGCGTTGGAGTTTGAGTTGCGTCCGATACTGTAGAACCTACTGAACAGATCGAAGATACTTAACGTCAGAGCACCGCCATTGGTGTCTGCACCTGTGTACGATTCTTTGACAGAAGGCACATAGTTGTAATAGATTCTATTTCCTTTCCATCCGGCAGAACGCACACACGACATTGTTTGGTCCGCTTCCACCTTTGCACAGAAACCACGCGAGCCGTTTATCTTTAACAACATATCACCAATAGTATCTGTATTCTTTGGGCGTTCGATGTTGTCTGAGAATAAGAACATGCGCTGTTTGGCTATTATCGCTTTCTTTGCGAGGACGTTTGCAGCATTGGACACAAATAGCATATTTCCCACTTAAAATCAGAGATAAATGACAAAAAGGCCCGTACCATAACGATACAGGCCTTTCTATTAGACGAGCAGACGCCCAGCGATAGTGATCGCAACACCGTTAAGCGTAGTGTCTACGTTATCAGGTGCGATAACACGTAACTGGTCACCAGATACAAGGATGATCTCTTGATCTTGGTAAGCAGAGACAGGCGCGAACACGCCAGATTTAGAACCAGCGCCGAACGAGATGGTACCAATCTGAATAACGCTATTGGTGGTCGAGTCAAACACGTTGACTTTGAACACGGACGCAGCGGTAGCAGCAATATCAGCGTTAGCCATTGAACCGCCAAAGTTCTTGACGATAGCAGTGGTGCGCACTGACAAGTAACGAGCAATCTCCTGCCCACCAGCATAGCGCTTGAGTACAGACATACCAACATCGTATGGGTTGACAGACTGCAACTGATTGACCCACTTAGCGCGTACAGTCGAGTAGACATACAGGCCAGGCTGGTTGGCACCAGATACAGCAGTCAGGTTCCACACACGCCCATTAATCGGGTTAGCTGGGAACGTCGGACCGGATGAGTTCGGGTCACCTGGAGCGCGAACGATTTGTGCCTGTTCACCTGCAAGCTGTAGACCATAAGTTAACATTGTTTCTCTCCTTAGGCGATTCGCACTTCACCCGTAACTTCATACGGGAACGTTACTTTGATCGTGTTCTCATCAACGATGATAACGTCCAGCGGCAGTACCTGATGAAGTTTTCCATCAGGCTGCAACGTACACGTAGTCACTGCGACCATACGACCTAAGTTATGCTGAATCACCCATTCAGAAGCAGGCGTTTCTTGCTTGAAGCTACGCCCCATCGAATAGTGGACCATGCGAACCTCCCTTAGTACAGAACGACTGAACCAGTTTCAGGATTATCAAAAGTAATCGTGAGCTGGCTAGTGCTGTCATGCACGATGGACTTCGGCTGCACTTCTTTCGAGCCTTGATAGATACGCACAGCAGGGTTGTATCCCAAGTTATGAGTAACCACCCAAGTTGCTTGATCGGTGAACGCCGCAGTGAATGCGATGGTGGGAGTAGGCAGACCGTTCTCAATACCAGACAGCAGAACAGCAGTACCTGCAACGGCTTCCGGGAATAGCACGATAATGTTGTTAGCATCATCTGCTTTGATAGAGGACGGCTGAATCACTTCACCCAACTCATCGTAGCACTGCACGATAGGCGTGGCCGTGTTCATGTTGTGCGCGATCTCCCAACGGGAAGATGCAGAAGGTTGTTTGTGGCGATACATCGTCATCTGTTGAGTCAGCGGCACCCATACAGGAAGGCTTTCGACGGAAACGCAAAGCATCAAGCGTTTATCCATGAAGATAGCCATACCAGGCTGCGGGTTTTCTGGCCACTCACTCGCCACGTCGAACGTAAAGTTCTTTAGAGAACCAAACGCCAAGTCTAAAGTCCCAACGACTTTCATAAATCTCTCCTGATAGGTAAAAAGGGCGAGCGTTTGCCCACCCTTTTATTTACTTGTCTTACGCGGCAGTCAGTTCTTCACTAGTCCAAGAGGACGG
>JAVWLC010000068.1:0-9331 GCA_036638175.1 Raoultibacter sp.
CTCAAGGAGCCAGTGCTCATATCGTTCTTAAGTCGGGAAGCTCAAGCCGTGTTCATGGCAACAACGGGCATGCCGGGTTGGAGGTCGCGCAAGGTGGAAGCGTCTCCATTGGGGGAACAGGCTGGCTTGAGGCGGGTGCATGGGAGGGTGCAGCTGGCATCGGTGCTTCCAAAGGAGGCCAGTGCGGCAGTATCGCCATCGAGGGCGGTTACTTCAAAGTCTCCAGCGAAGGTGCTGCTATCGGCGGCGGTGCAAATGCAAAGGTGAGTATAAGCGGTGGTCAAATCCATGCTTTGTCCCCTTCAGGTACCTACAAGATAGGTTCTACGGATGGCCGCGTCGAAATTTCAGGTGGCAACATCCTTACGCAAGACGGAATACAAAACCAAAATCCTGGTTATGAGGATATCAACGGTGTACGCAACGCGTACCTCCCTAATTCCAATACGCGGGTCTATCACGCAACAATCACAATCCCCGATTCCTCCGGATTGTTCAAGTTGACGGAGTCGTCTTACAATCTCGCTGGAGCTGACAGGTTTAGGGACAATAGCCTGCACCTTTACCTTCCCCTTGGCAAGGCGCGGGGAACTTACAAGTCGAGCAGCGATGCTAAGTTCACACAATTTGCTTTCACTGAGGTATCTGCAGCCAATACGGCAGCGTTTGCGATATCGATGCTATTTGATATATCCAATGAAAGCGTCATTTTGGAAGAGGGGGCAACCAGCAAAGATCTGCCTGCCCTCGTGTATCAGTCCAACCCGAACACGCCAACAAGCAATACGTTGAGTGCGTTGAGTGGGGAGCAGTACGTGAAGTTCTCCGGAGTGAACCTGCGCAATACCGTGCGTTCTCCTATACAGGTTGACAGAAAAGCAAGTCTTCATATGGAGCTTGCCGCGAGCACCACGAACACGGTGGAGGCTACGTCGAAAGAAGCCGCGGGAGTTGGTGTTGCCAGCGAAGGAACGCTGTATATCAGCGGCACCGGAAAGCTCAAGGCATCGCAAACCGGCAGCTCTCACTACACTGCCATCGGGGGCAGCATGTTGAGAGGCGCGGGGAAGGTGATTGTCGAAGACGGAGAGATTGAGGCGACGGGTGTTGCTGGAATTGGCGGATGGGGTGCTGAGCTAACGATAAAAGGTGGCACTACCACGGCGAGAGGAACCACGGGCGGGGGAGTGAGCGCACGTGCGATACTCATACAGGCGGGTATGATTGACTCTCGAGCCACAAACGGTCCTGGTATTGGAGCAGAATCGCAGATTAACGGATCAACCCTTACCATTACTGGCGGCATGGTGAAGGCTGTGGGCGGCGGCAAAGGCAATCATTCTTGGGATGTATATTCGGGGCGCACCTGCATTCAGGGAGGCAATGTTGATTTGAGCCTCGGCCCATTCTTTAGCGCCGCTAACCCGAATTGGGGTTTGGGTGGGGATCTCTATCCCGTCAAGCTTAAGGTGGCTCCCAATGCCGATTTGAGCGGGTATGAAGTGCTTTATGCTCGAGACAAGTGGGCGACACCAGAACCCTTCCCCTATAACCTTCAAGGCGCAAAAGCAAATGCTCAGGGCGAAGCGTGGTTGTGGATACCCAAAGGTGTGGCAAAGCTTAAAAAGAAAGTCGTTACTGCGGCTAACTACACCCTTGACGCTACGGAGGACTACAACCCCGACATCTCCTCAGATGATGAGCTTGCTGATGCCTTCATTGCCATCGTAATGGAAGACGGCTCTTCAATATTCGTACCTGACCTTTCAGAAGAGTTCTCTATCCAAGAAGCCGATGGCACATTTGGTCAAGTCACCGCTAGCACCCGACCAGTACTCCTGCGCAATGGTGCACCCCTTAGCCCAGACGACAAGGGAGAAGTCTCCTGGCTCTACACCTATGGACCCAACGATGAGGATATATGCGGCACCTGGGAAGAATTAGTCGAAGAACATAGTACAAACGGTGCTCTCAATGCAGGTGAATATGGTATCGGGTTGCTCTATATCTCTGGTGAAGGCGAGGAGGGCCTCGGTCTGTTGTCTGGATCATTTGAAGTAGCAAAGAAGGAGCTTACTCCTTCTATGGTGGCAGATGTTCCTGCCCAAACAGTCGCTCAAGGCGTACAGGCGATGCCTGCTGTATCGGTAACCGATGGCAATCCCTCGTTTGTTAAGGCGTCGGACTATACCGTGACCTACGGTGCCAACAATGTAGCTGGCAAAGGCGTGGGCAGCGTAACCGTAACGGCAACGGAGGCGAGCAACTACTCAGGCTCAGTCACCAAGACGTTTGATGTGAATGTATCGACAACACCTGGGTCGAATAGCAACAAGACAACAGGTGTGAACAGCGGATCCCTTGCGAAGACAGGAGACATGCTAGGACTTGGCATTGTCGGGTTGTTCGCGGTGTCGGTTGTTGCCCTTGTGGGTGCGGTTTTGGCTGTTCGTTTTAAGCGCAGGCGCTAAGCGCGGCTGTTGCTGGCATTATTGTGTTGCTTGGATTTCGGTCTCGACTGATGGCATGCTACCAGTCGAGACGTATCCAGCTTGCATCCGTATTTCGAGCTTTGATGTGGATGTGCTATCCCTTTTCAGTAAGCCATGCGTGAATGTCATGTTCTTGATGGATGAATTTGTTATCATCGGCGGATGTCAAAACGGAAGAAATATGGATGGGTAAAAGTTTTGTTGCTGGTCATCGTTGGAATCGCACTAGCGGTCGTAGCTGTTTTTGGGGTGACGAATGCTCTGGTGCTGAAAACGGGTGGCGATAAGATAGTGTCTGCCGAAGCAGCCGCGCTTGATGATCCGCAAGCGGTTTTGGTGCTGGGGGCATCGGTGCTTGCTGACGGAACACCGTCAAACATCCTACAGGATCGGCTTGATGTTGGCATTGAACTCTATAAAGCAGGCGTTGCTCCAAAGCTCATCATGAGTGGAGACAACGGCACTGAATCATATAACGAAGTGCTCGCGATGAAGAATTACGCCATTTCCAAGGGTGTTCCAAGCGAGGACATCTTTTGCGATCATGCGGGCTTTTCAACCTATGAGAGTATGTACCGCGCACAGCATGTCTTTGGTGTTGAGCGGCTTGTTGTGGTAACGCAGACCTATCATCTGTATCGCGCCTTGTATGTGGCTAACGAGATTGGGATCGATGCAGTTGGCGTTTCGAGCGATCTGCGTACGTACGAAAAGCAAGCTCAGTTCGATCTTCGCGAAATACCTGCGCGAACAAAGGACTTCTTCCAAGTTCTCGTTAACGTGCCTTCGACGTTTGTCGGTGACCCCATTGATATTTCAGGTTCGGGCGACGACGTCGAATAGTGCCTGCGCGGCTAACGACGTCGTCGCGTCGAACTTACAGTTCGCTCAAAAATTGCTCGCCTGATACTGCACCAGGAACTGCATCACCGCTTTCCGCGATGAATACCGAGGGCGAAAGCATTGCGAAGCGCTCGCCGTGCTCCATTTTGACCCTGCGAACTTCCATCTTGAGACGCTCAGCCCCTTCGAGATCGGCCTTCTGAATGGTTGAAAGAATGAGTGATCCAGAGGTTTTTGTGATCGCATTATAGAAGATACGGCGCTGATCAGCCTTTGTTTTCTCTCGTTCTTCTTCGAGGATGGCAACATCGAAGCAATCGCGTGAGGGCATAAACCCGTCGATAAGACCGCTTATGATCAAGACGCGAGGCTCAAGTCCCTGCAGGTTTTCATACGAACCAATGCGGACGCTGCGCTGGATGGCACCGAATTGTGGATCAAGGACATGATCGACTACGCGCTCAAACAGGATTGAAGCCGTTTCGTCGCCTTCAATGGGTTCAAGGAGCGAGCTGAGATCTTTGGACACTCCGCCATCAGCGATTATTTTGGTCAGGGCGAACCCAGTTTTGCGAGCATTCTTCTCGATGAATGCTTTGCCAGTTCGATAACGCTCAGCAAGCACATCGGCTTCGAGGAAAGGAGTTTCGTCGAGCTCAGCGAGTTTCGCGAGCGCATCGGTGAGGTTGAGACTTTCTGTTTGCGCCCAGGTTTCGAGCTTGCACCATGCGCCTGCGTAGCAAAGATAATCATCGAAGCCACACCAACTGCGCCAGGCCACAACATCGGTGGGGTCAGCGAGTAAGTTGAGCTTTGTGTAGGCCGTGAGCAGTGGGGCTTTTTCTGAGTTGCGTGGATCGCCGCCAAGAGGTTGCCCTGTGAGCGCAGAGCGCGAATCGATCCCGCGCTTTCCGAGCGCTGTTGCCATCGTGCGCGCCCACGTCTTGTTGGGAGCTACGATGTAGATGTCCGATGCTTCCAATTCCTCATTTGCAGCAAGGAGCTTCTTGAGATATGCGGCAATGCCAGGGAATTCATCGCTGGGAACGGACCACTTGATCTGAATGGGAAGCGTTTGCTTTGCGTTGGGAGAAATCTCGGCTGTACGCAGTTCAGAGAGCGATTGTTGCCGACAGAGACCGTTGCCTATGGCGGCAACGCGTGCAGTGCAGCGAACGTTTTCGGCTAGCTGGACGCACGTTGCCGCGTCAAAGTGGTTTTCAAAGCACGTGAATCCCTGAGGGAAAGGGTGAGGATCGCGCAACACAATAGCTTGGTTCTCGTTGCCTGCAATGGTGAGCGATTCGCCCGTCAGCAGTGCGCAAACTTCCTGCGATGCCTTGCTCAAGTTCTGGTAATCGTCAACAAGGACCGTGCTGTATGAGCTCGCGAAATCGTTGCCCGCTTCGCTTTGTAGGAATGCCACCGTAAGAGGCGAGAGTTCTTCGATGAGCATAGCGTTTCGAAGTCGCAGATGCTTATCCAATGAACGACGGACATCGCTTTCTTCTGCAGGCAGGAGCCATTCCTCTTCGGGCTCAAGCTGGCTCCACTGATAATAAAAGTAGTTGAGCATCTTCTTGAGACGACCAGGGCGCTGCCCCAACGTCTTGAGATCTTCAAGCAGAAAGTTATATTCAGCTGCGGCAAGAATGCGTGGTGTGCGACCAGTAGCGTTGTGTGCCTGATCACTTGCAAGTATCTCGGTGCAGAGTGTACGCATGGTGGTTACGCGGATGGATTGTGCTGCTGCGTCGGCAGCGCGTAAACGCAGCGAGACAGCACGCGCGGCATCGGCGGTATTGACGATGAAGAGGATCGAGGCGGGATCGGTTCCTTCGTGCATGCGGTGCAACGCCGTTTTGATGAGCGCTTCGGTTTTGCCTGTTCCCCCAGCTCCGGCAATTTTTACGTACGCCGCGTCGAGGACGGAAGCTTCATCGGCTGTTGCCGAAGGATAAGCAGAAATGGTTGGTTGCAATGACTGCGTGTCATCTGACGATGCAGCATGGCTACACTGGGCACAAGAAGACATCGGTTTCTCCTATCAAGTTAATGTGCAACTTAATGTACAAACCCCCGGCACCCCCATGCCATATCTCATTGTAGCGGTGGTGTGCCATGGCATCAATCAGAAAAGGTGCCGAGCATCATCCTGCGAGGATTATTTTGTGCCTTTCGGATATTCCGTCGTACGTAAGAGATCGAGCAAGAGCGCGTGACCTTCGCACATGACAGGATCGAGGACGGGAATGCCTGCTTCGCGTTCAAGGAGCGCCGCAATACCAATGGTGGCAAGCCCCGTGCAAGCAAGAGCAATCGCATCGGCGCCCTGGTTACGCAAGGAATGTGCGGCGGCGATGGTTTGAGTGCGACCGTTCTCGGTGCGAAGATCGAGTGTGTTGGTTACGCCTTCGGGTACAACGTTGCCCGCGAACTTATCGCCCAGAATGCGCGGATAAGCAGCAGGAACTCTATCGGTGATTCCTAAGGTAAACACGCGATTGCCATAGCGAGTGGCCGCCGCTGCAGTACTTTCTCCCGCACCGACAACAGGTATCGAGAGCATTTGGCGTACCTCAGCAACTCCCGGATCGTCGGCGCAGCTGATGATGAGGCCATCAACGTTTCGGTCTGCGATTTCATGTGCAAGCGCGACAATTTTAGGAATGGCAAGCGCTTTCGTTTCTTCGTCATGGACGCCTTCTGGTTGGTCCGAAATGCACCACGATTGTACTTTGAACTGCGGAAACCATGCTTCGAGCAAACGCCCATGGTCATCGGTTTCTTCTTGTTTTTGAGTGATTACGCGAATGACGCCTATGGTAAACGTGGTGTTCATGTTGATGCTCCTGGTGGCAAGACAGGACAAGTACGCAGGCATTGCGGTTGTCTGTGGTGGCTTAGCTACAGTGGTTGACAGGTCGGGCAAAAGTATACGTTTCCACCCAAAAATGCTTTACGGGTGATGGGTCCCCCACATACAGGGCAAGGGCGACCTTTTGTTTTTGCGGATAGGATGGTGGAATAACCGCCAGGGTTTCCGAAGAAGTCCTTGTCGGTATCGCGTCCTCCCTGATCGATCATCAGTGCCATTGTCTTCTTAACGCTCGAAAACACGGCGTCGAGTTCATGCTTGCTGGTGTCGCGGAGCTTTTTCTGCGGATTAATGCGTGCATTAAACAAGATGTCCTGTAAAACGCCGTTGCCAAGACCAGGAATGCGTTGTTCGGTTGCAAGCAGCGCCTTGATGGAAAGCTTTTCGTCTGCCTCAGCAACAATGTTATCGAAATACGCTTTGTCGAACGCGTCAGTAAGAGGCGATGGTTTTTCGTGCGCTACTGTGTAGTAGAAATTGTCGGTAATGCCTTGCGGATACACCATCATGGAACCATACATTTGGACGGAACAAACAATACCGTTTCCGTCATCGAAGGCGAGATAGAGCTGGTATTTTTTTGGAAGACTTTGACCCGCTTCGATAAAGCGAATATTCACGCCGTCACCGAAAGCAAGTTGCATGTCGCCCAGAGTAAGATCAACGATGCCACCTGCGGGACAACATGCAGTGAGTGTTTTGCCAACAAGGAGATCGGGGTACGCGTTGGCATCATGGCTATAAAATGCGAACCCGTGTGCCGTGTGAGCCGCTTCAACTGAGGTGATCGTTTTGCCAGCAAACACGTCAGTGATCTGGTGTGAGATGGTGGTACTTTCGGGTAGTTCAAGCATGGATCTCCCATCCTTTGATTGGTAGTGCGCATGATTTCATGACCCGTAACCGACGTTGAGAGCAGTGTATCATAGGTCGATTTTGGGGTAATAAAGCTTGCCTTATCAATATAAGTCATGGGAGCCAAAAAACTGCTCACCTCATAAAGGCGCCTGTGAGCGTTGGTTTTGGGGTTTTTGCGGCACGGTATCATGCAACGCGATATAATGAAAGCGAACTATGCATGCGAAGCGGGAGATGAGCACAGAAACGGGTAGTCATGTTTGAAGTAGGTAGCACGGTCCTTTATGGTAGCGATGGCGTTTGCATGATTCAGGATATCACCCATAAAGATGTTGGTGGTATATCGGGTGATTATTATGTTCTTGAACCAATCTATCAAAAGAAATCCGTGGTCTTTGTACCACTAGCTAACGAGCGCCTTGTTGGGCGCATGCGCAATATTCTTTCAACTGATGAATTATACGAGCTAATCGATAGCATGCCTGTTGAACCGATGCGATGGATCAACGAAGAGGGCGATCGTAAAGCAACTTATAAAGACATCATTACACGAGGCGATTGTGCCGAACTCATGCGTCTAGTCAGGACGCTCTATCGTCACCGTGATGAGCAAGAGTTGCGTGGCAAGCGCTTGCACGCAAGCGATGATCGGTTCCTGAAAACCGCCGAGAAGATGATCAATGATGAGTTTGCGAGTGTGCTTAAGATCGATCCGGAGCAGGTTCCTGCTTTTGTCTCCAGCCGCGTTTCTCACTAGATAGCAATAGCTCGGTGAGCATGCTCAAATGCCCCTAGTAAGCGAGTATTGTTGCGTCCTTGATCGCGTATACAACACAAAACTCCCGACCAGTAATTTGATCGGGAGTTTTGTTATGAGGGGACTGATAGGTAGTGGCGTGCTAACCTTTGTAGGCATTCTCTGCACTTAAAAGCAGTACGGGGAAGGGCTCTCCCATGAGATCCATGGCTGCAAGCCATGAGGAAACCACGTTGTGGCTCATGTTGAGGCCTCCGTAATACTGCGCATACATTCCGTTGAAGAATCCACCATGATCAAGGCCAACGCACTTGAGGCCTTCAATACGGTCACCTTCAGGAGTGATGGGTGTGTATGTGTTGTCAACGCGGACACCACTCATGGTTGAAAGGAGCCACCCTGCGAGTTTGCAAGCATAGAAAGGCCCTTCGTCGACCGCGGTCAAACGAAACGGTGCTTTGTGGAAGTCCTCGTCAAAACCTTTTCCAGCAAGTTCGTTGTAGCGCTTGATGGTGGCGAGGGTTTCTTCTTTGGGAACACCCATCATCTCAACCAATTCTTCGATGGTATCAGCTTTTAGCAAGACGCCATTTTCAACGTTGGGGTCAACGAAGACGCTTTGCCATTCTTCGGCAGTTGTGCAAGGGAAGTACTGACCGAGGAGCAAGCAGTTCTTAGCCCCTTCTTCTGCTACGACGCGTGAGCAGATAGTTGTACCGAATGAAACGACATCGTCCCAGCTGCTTGCATCGAAGATTTGCCACCAGTAGTGTCCGGGCTGCATGCATGCTTGGTTGAAGGCAATGTCATACGGCGCATCTTCGTTGCAGTAGCGTTTCCCGAGTGCGTTTACGCGGAGGAAAGGCTGAGATCCTGGCCACCAGAGCATGGGGTTTGCTCCGCCTTGACCGTTCAAGCCGATGTCACCGTTGTCGGGATCTCCTGTAATGCAGCCGCGATCGAAGATATTGCAGGTTCCTTCGTTTGCGTAATCGCGATCGGCGCCAGCCCAGACAGCCATGCGGATGCCGTCGCCATGAGAGTTCTCGGCGCCAATATGGCACGAGCAGAACTTGTGGGACATGACCCCGAGTTCGTCCATCATGTCTTTATTGCCGCCAAAGCCACCCGTGGCAAGCATGACTGCTTTGCTTGTGTTGTATTGAATGTAGTCGCCTGATTTGTTTTGTGCGATGACACCAGTGATTGCGCCTGCGGAATCCGAAACCAGCTCTACAGCGGTGGTGTTGTATTCAACTTCGCCACCAGCTTCTGTATAGAGTTCAAGCATCGCGGGAACAGCAATTTCGGATCCCATTGAGTTTGCGGTTTCCTTGAGCGGTGGTTTGTAAGCGGTGTGAACTGATGCGGGGGAGTACCAAATGCCTTCAGGATTGAATTTTTTGCAAACGGTATCGACCATGACATCGAGGCCCTTCTTTTGCATTTGCTCTTGGTACCAGTCAATGAACGCGCCAGCGTTATAAGCCCACTGCCTGATGA
>JAVWLC010000069.1:0-9288 GCA_036638175.1 Raoultibacter sp.
TTTTGCGACGTTTTCGATACGTACTTGTCGAGTATGGGCTGCCTCAGCACCTGTAACGGAGATCGCTAGCGCCATGATTACAAGCACAAACACCATGACACCGATGAACATGGCAGAAAAGACTCCGCGCTCGCTATTCTCAGTCTTCTTCAGCAGCATTAGTAAGCCTCCCAGACATTAGAGGTGATCCTGGTCTTTTCGACATGAATCGTGATGGTTGGATCATCGCCATCACCGAACCTGATAATCGGGATAAGTTTGTAAGTAACATCAGCCTTGACCGTCATGGTAGCTTTATACCTATAGAGACCCTCGATGGCATAGTTCTCGTTATCTTTTTTTCCAAGAGGCTCATCAATCGGGTCGGTTTCTTTTGTATCGAGCCTCGCATTTGAAACGGTGATGCGATTGGGATCGATTTTCACCTTTGATGCTAGGATTCCATTAACCATGATCTGCTCGGCAGAAACCGTACTCGAATCGATCGCTTCCCAGCTAAACTCGCTGGCCGCATAATTGATTTCGCCAATTTGATATAGATACCAGCCAACGACGACGGTTATCGCGAACGCGATAAACCATGGTATAACCGTTCCGGCGAATTCGACTCCAATTGAGCCTTGCTCGCACTTGTCAATTGTCCTTGTTGCTGCCATAGATATCACCAGTTCGTAGCGTCGGTTGCGTTTTGTAGGGCGGTATAGCTTGACTCCATCGTGTAATTTATCCCAAGTGCCCCCGTAATCAATCTCAGTGATGTCAAATAGGGCCGTTCGTAGGTCACCTTTGCGGTTACGTATCGATAGGTATAGGTCGATGCTCGTTCGACGAAAACATCATCCGCTTCGTTGTAAAACCGATGCGTGTATTGTTTGCTTGTCATTGGGCTGTTCGTTACGGCGATAGTCAGAACCCCATCGTCGAAGCGGTTGCCGTAAGAGTCGAGTACTGTTCGTTTCGCTTCTTCTGCAGTCAAAGATGAGTCGATTGCAAGAGCGCGAGCAACATCGCAAGCTGCGTCATCGACTGTATTCGCCGTGAACTGCATCGATGCGAATTCAAGGATAAACATGATGAGTAAAGCAAAGCCGCTCAAGGTGGAGATGAACTCCACCGAGATCGTCCCGCGCTCGCCAGGCAGCTGTTTTTTTGCTGCTCTCAACATCTTACTTACCGATACTAAGCGCATCGGTGATGCGAGCACCGATATCATCGAAAGCGCCTCCGAGGATGAGTGCGAGCGCGGCACCAGCAACAATTACGGCGACGCCAATGGTTGCCATGAGACCACCGTATTCGCTGCCAACTGATCCTTCTTCGCCTTCTGGGACAATTGCGTTCTTGGTCGTTTTGAACACCTGGGATGCGGAGTAGGTCCCTTTAGCGAGGATATTTGTATATGCTTTGTTAGTGTTTGACATGGTGATTCCCTTTCATGATTAAAGTTTTGTTTCTTGTTGAGACTTTTAAACGAGAGCTGTATTGGCGCCGAGAACCAACGTGATGCACGTCGCTGCGGCGATGTACGGGGCCATTGGATATCGGTCGACGTGCTGATGCTTCTTAATACCAGCAGCAATCAGTGCCAATAACAAAGTGCCGAATACTGCACATACTCCAAGCGGTCCGCAAGCTATGCTGATCGCCAAGAGCATCTTGATGTCGCCGTTGCCCAATTCCTCGTTCTTGCCTTTTCGAACACGCATCTTCGTTGTTGCGCCAATTGCGATCGCGGTTATAGCTGCGCACAATATCCCTTCTGATAATCCACCCATCATCAACTGGTAAATAAATCCAGTCGCCGCGATCCCCGCGCTACATCCGTCAGGAATGATGAGCGCGCGGGAATCGCATAGTGCGGCGGTTGTGGCAAACCCCGCGATTACGAGCAAAGGAAGAACGCTAGAAAGATTTACGGTCGAGGTCACAGACATGGAGTACCCGAAAAGCATGGTAGAGGCGATACATGCAATTTTGATTTTTCCAGGGTTCGTTTGATAATCGGCTTGTAGAAGACCTCGGTTTCCGAGAAGGGCATTACTTGCTAGGAGCGCGATTGCAGACAGTGTTATTCCTGCGAGTATGTACATTCGTGATTCCAACCCTTCTTTGATGAGTTTGTTCTTGCCTTTTATCTTTCGATTATCTTCGTTTTTCCGATAGCTCTCTTCTACTGTGCTTAAGAGCGCTGTGCTAGCGGCTCATCTTCTGCGCAGGGGCAACCGTGGTACTTTTAGACCGCGCGGCGGCGCTTTTCACCGCAGCCTTTTGATCGGTTGTTGGGGTTACGGGCGCACTCTTGGCTACTGCCTGCTCAGGACGTGTTGCGGCACGTTCTGCTGCTTTTGCCGCCTTGTAATTTTTGAACTGCTCATTGACAGCAACACGTAGGTTCTCTGGTTGAACGACCATCGAGGTATCTTGATAGGTGCCGTCAGGTTGCTTCGTGGACTTTGTGAGTTTAAGTGGTTTATCCTTGATGAGTCCGAGCTGAACGCCGTTCGGATCGTACTTCGAGTCGTGAACACGAGCGGCATCAATTGTGAAATGATAGTTGCCGACGTCAATTGCGCCACCCACTTTTGTACCTTCAGGGATTCGCACGTCAAAGAATTTGTTGCCTGTCTCCTTGTTGGTCAACTCCTTTAAGAAGACTCCTTTCATCGTAATATTTACCCATTCGAGTTTGCTTGCTTGCCCCTCTGCTGCGATAGGGGTTTCAGTGTTGGTTGTTTCGTTCATGGTTGCTTTACCTTTCTCTTGAGTTGATTTCTTCTGACCATTTCGCTTTGCTATTTCCTCGATATTCCTCCAATCTTCTGCACGCACTTCCATAGCTGGTTCTCCTTTCTTTGTCTCTTGCCCCTTGAGGCGAGTCAGTGTCTTTTGCATATTTTCGATGGCGAGATCAATGGTTTCGTGATGGTAGGTGCCTGTGTAGATGTTGCTATCGGCAAGAAAGTCGATTAGACTGCCGTCGATCTGTGCTGCTTCAGAGGCGCTCTGTAGACGCCCTTCCGCTTCATAATTGCCAGCGCGCTTTACAACGAGGTTGAAGTTGTTTTGTTGCTTGAAATCGACAAGTGCGCGTTGGGTGAAGGCCTCGTGATCGTGTGCGCTATCGGCTTTCAGATACATACAGCCAAGGAGGGCAGGGGAATCAGTAACGACAAAATCGCACTGACCCAAGAGCCTGTCTACTCGGTGCTTCTGTTCGGCATACAGGGCTGTTTGGTTCGCTGTTGAGCCGTTAAGCAAATCGCTGGCGTGGTGCTTCTGTTCTGCCGTTGAGTGACTACTACTTATCGTCCATACGAGTTCTTTGGCGTATTCGGGTGCATAATCAACCACATATCCGAGCTTTTTCAATTTTTCTGAAATCTCAAACGCCGCAGTGGTCTTTCCTGCCCCAGGACCTCCAAAAATGTTCACAATTACCGTTGGGCGCTGTTCTCCTTTTTGTTCCATGGTGTGTCCTTACTTTGATCTTGCGTGTGTAGGTCGAGTGATTTGACTTGTCATGGCACTAGAGTTGCGCCCAGTTTTTGACTTCTGTACAGCTTTCATGTTGGATGCAGGAGTCGCGATTTTGTTTTCGTGTGATGTATGTGTAGCGACTTGTGAAGCTGGTTTATGGGTTGATCCCTTAATAGCCAATCGCTGCTCTGCGCTAATCTCTGTGTTGTAGAGGTTTGCGAATGTGAGAGTTGCGTCGGTAAGGTTAGTCCCTGTGAGGTTGGCGTTGGCAAGGTTGGCACCTGAGAGGTTTGCGTTGGTAAGGTTGGCCTTCATAAGACCGGCATGAGAGAAGTTGGCACCAGTGAGTTCGGCAGCTGAGAGGTTGGTGCTATAAAGCTCGGCGTGATAGAGGTTGGCGTTGGCAAGGTTGGCACCTGAGAGGTTTGCTTCGGAGAAATAGGAGCCAAAGAGGTCGGCACCATCTAAATTGATTCCTTCTAAATTGGCGCCATCGAAATCCGTGCGGTAAAACTCTACATCGGCGAGGTTGGCACCGACAAGGTCGGCTCCTGAGAGATTGGTGTGAGAGAGGTTGGCACCTTCTAGGTTGGCATCTCTGAAGTTGGCATGGGCAAGGTCGGCACCGGCAAGGTCGGCACCAATGAGTTCGGCACCTTCTAGGTTGGCATCTCTGAGGTTGGCGCGCTTTCCATCATTTTCGCGATCGAGCCATTTTTTATGTAAGCTAAGTATGGATGCAAGTTCGTCTTGGGTGATTTTTTGATACTGGAGGGTTTCTGGTTCAGACATTTCGTGTCTCCTTCTTTTGCGTTTAGCTTCGGCGAAGATTTGCTATTGGGTCGAAGCGTTTTTTGGTATGGTCTTTGGCGATAAAGAGTTTCGGATCCTTTTCTTCGTTCAGGATCAAATAAGCTCTATATGGTTTTCCTGACCAACGACTGATGAACTCCTGCTCTTCGGTTTTACCCGTTGTAACAAGCCTCTTTGCCTGGTCTTGCGATATGAGCTTGCCGCCGATCGGTGTTATCCTGAATCCACATCCCTCAGAAAGCTCGAAGGTCCCATCGCTTAACTTGCGGGTGCGATTCGTCGAACAGGTGTATACCTTGCCGGTGTATATCAACGGTTCGCTGCATTTTGGGCAGCTCGCGATGACTTCGCCATACGACATAGCTAGTTCCTCCTAGCCTCTCGTCTTTGTAGGAGTTACATTCTTCGGTTGCGATCCTGGTCGTGATTGCGCAGATGCCTTGGATATGCGTGCGTCTGCTGAAGGTGACAATCCAGCAAGTGATGTTGCACTTTCGTTTACAGGAGATGGTTCCATTGAGCGGGTATGCGTCTCAGCGAATTTCAAGGCTGCTGGCT
Organism: Raoultibacter sp.; assembly: GCA_036638175.1. Classification (GTDB taxonomy): domain Bacteria; phylum Actinomycetota; class Coriobacteriia; order Coriobacteriales; family Eggerthellaceae; genus Raoultibacter. The sequence continues at coordinate 4,849 of JAVWLC010000069.1, forward strand.
CTTTACTGTCGAGACAATGCCAATTGACATGATGGCCTTCGTCATAAAGATCGCGGACTAGTTCTCGCGCTTCTGCGAAGCTCGTAAGAATCTTTTCATGTGGTTGGTCTTTCTCATCGCGCCACGAGATTTGCTGTAGTGACTCATAGTCGGTCGCTATGACGTACGCTGCTTTATCTAAGTCTTTTTCCCTAGCGAATTCGGAGGCAATACGGGTGTCGAGTGGTAATGCTTCAGCAAGATCAGCTGTGTTTGGAGCGAGACTAGCCTCAAAGCAATTTCCCGCGTAGACCCATTCGTTTCCATCGGGCGTTTCGGCTGTGATGAAGGTGATAAATGTGGGTTGTGTCTTACCTGTCAAGTCATTGCCGATGTGGCTGTATGGTTCGCCTCCCTGCATCATGTCGGACGTATTGGTTTGGGGTTTCGTGGCGTCGCGGAAGCTATCGACCATTTCTTCGTTTACGCGATCGCCTACTTGTAGATAGTCATAGATTGAACTGACCTCAGAGGCTTGCCAGCCTTCCATTGTCTTTTGCGGTGCAGGTATTTCAACAGGGTGATCTTGCATGATGGATCCTTTCATTTCAACGGGGCGCGCAGGGGTGGAAGACTGCGCGATTTCTTGTTTTAGAAAATTCGTCCTTTTATGTTGATATTTCCTTCTCTTATAGCGACATCGTAAGCAAATAAAGAAATGCAATCAGTAATGCAAGTGCTATGCCGATAATTCCTGTCGCCAACACGGCGGTTTTAGCGGTTTTGCGCAAGTGTGATCCTGGGTCGGTCTTAACTTCTTTGCGGTATGCGATCGACCACATAAGTGGGATAACAGCAAAGGGTCCAGCTATTGCAATCTCTGCGAGCGAGAGCACTATAAAGAGCGTCGATCGGTCCGGTTTTAGTTGTGCTGGAGCATTGCGTTTGGTGGTGTGATCTTTCATCCCGTATTTATGGATGATGACTACTGTAGTCATCAGGATCACAATCCTACAAATTCTTGAGCCCAGGCACCGGACTTCGCAACTGCCCAACCAAAAGCGATAACGGTGGTAAGTGAGAAAAGCATTTCGCAGCACCACTGAACGATGTGTTCGTAAGAGTCTGGCGTAACGCTCGTCATTGCCATATTGCCGACTACTGCGCCGAACATCATAAAGAGCAGCGCTAAAATCGCTCCCGCGAACAGTGTTGCGATGTATTTCTTTACGAAACCTGTTGCCATGGATCGAGAAGAATCGGATATGAAGAACGCTAGGGGTATGGCGGCGTAGCAGGTCATTACATAGATTTTGATCGCACGGGCTATAACGACCACCTGAGACAGTACGCATACGACAGCGACGACAGCCCAGACCGCAAATGAGGTCATAATCATGATGAGCAGCGCACCAGCGTTTTGCACCTCTTCACCCACGGGAGAAACGGTAAGAGCCCCCGCTAAGGTGCCTTGTGCTATGACCGACGAGATCAGTGCTTTAATGATGTCGTATACGAGCACGCACAACTCAAAAGAGTTATCAACGAGTATTTTCCCAACCCCGTAGAGCACGAATATCATGCAGAGTCGCCACATGTCAACACCTGCTTCGGTGCGGTTAATCTCTTGAACCATTTTGCCTAGCGCAACGACGAGAAATATTGCCAAAACTACGTTTGCCGTGGTTGTGACTGTAGTTTGGTGAATGTTGTATATGATCGGATACACGGGGGCAAATAGGTTGTCAAAGGATTTAGTAAGCATGTCGCTTTGTGCGACCGATGCAATCATGCTAGTCGTTATCGACAGGAGCCCATTGACGCCGTCTCGCAACCAGTCCTGAATTGCACCTCCTGCTTCGCCGAGTGCGAAACTACCGCCGATAACTGTTACTATTCCACCTAGGATGATCGGCAACAGAGGGATAACGGCACTTGCGCTTTGGGGACGAGCGGCCATACTGATGAGGCAGATTGACAGAAGTGTCCATCCAAATATAACGGTTGCTGCCTTTTTATGTGTTATAACCCATGTGAAAAGTTTAACCGAAAATGGTAAGCGTTCTTTTTCTGCTTTTGGAGCACGGTGCGGCAGTGCTTTAGCAACCATAGTTCCTATCATTTATATCACCACCGTTTCGAATGCGAGCTTGAAGACAATGTTGACGACAAGTGTTGCCGTAATTGTTATTGCGAACGCGACCAGGCAAACTGGCAATATGTTGTCAGCTGATACTTTTTTCTTTAGGAAAGCTTTCGTACGTTTGATTATTCCCATGATTACTGTCCTATCTCGAACGCATCAGTGCCCAGCACATGGAGTACTTTTAAGTTTGTTTTAGCGCTGTTATTAAGCTGGAACGTAAAGACGGCGGTGTTTTGACCGTAATCAAGCGAAGCCTTTTGATCCCATGTGGCAGTGGTTACTGATGGGTAGTACATCGAGCAGTAGCCTTTGATTAGAGAGTGCATGCTCTCCGTAACTTCTTCGCCTCCGACAAGATCAGTGAATTTATCATCGATCCGTTCGAGATTTAAATCGATTGCCTCGCCAATACGGGAATAGGTTGCGGCATAAGAGAAAACCTCGCTTGTCAGGCTCCAAGGCTGCTCAACTTCTTCAGAGGCAGGATGGAGCTGTGAGAGGGCTACGATGTATTCCTTGTCACCTGTATCTATAGCAAAGGTATACGTTGTCGTGTATTCACCATGCTCATCGATTGAGCTACTTTCGAGCTTGCATGCGGTGATGACGTAGGTTTTGATAACGTCGGGTGATCCCTCTCTGCTTTCGGTATACGTGTTCTCGCCGAAACGCAGTGTTGCTGAAGAGGATCCAGCGGCCCATACGTTAGATTCAAGCAATGCAGCAACTTCCTTTTCTACATCAGAGTATTGAGAGACAATTACTTGTTGTCGCTCGTTTAGTCGCTCGCTTGCGTCGCTCGTATTTTCTACCGTCTGGTCTTCCGCAGGGGCATTTTGTTCCTGTCCCTGAGTTTGATCTTCTGCTGCTATGGTGCTTTCAGTAAGGCGGTAAGATTTCCAAACAATCGATAATCCGACGATCAACACTACAATGAGTAGGCCGATTAGGATTCTCTTCATTTTTTTCTTGTTCTTCATTATTGTTCCAAACTCCTTAAAGCCTGCCGTAGATGCCGTTGTTACCCACTGGACGCACGTTGACTCCTGTTGGCGGGCTTGACGTTTCAATCATCATTCCATCTCCGAGATATATGCCTATATGTCCATATGTTTCGCCGAGCTGCGGAGAACCGTATGTGAAGACCACGATGTCGCCAGCTTTTGCGTCGGCAGGAGAAATGGGTGTTGATATGCGGTATATCTGGTCGGCGGTACGAGCTCCCATGAGACTTATACCGTTTTGTTCGAAGCACCACTTAACAAATCCAGAGCAGTCAAACTCATCAGGCCCTGATGCTCCGAATACATAGGGGGCTCCGATCTTGGTGAACGCAAGATCAATTACGGTATCTGCGTCAGCATTGCCAGATGTACCTCTATTAAAGAGCGCGAGATATGCGCGCGCGTAGGTAATGCGTTGTTCCATCATCGGTTTGCTTGCGCGCGTGAAGACTCGTTCCCAGGTTTCAGTAGCCCAGGCAATATCGGTTATCTCTTTCCATTCTTCGAATGACATATACCTGCCGAGTCCTGCTATGGCTCCTGACGGATATGTGTGCGACATGGGTGAACATGTGTCGAATTGTTCTGGTGCTTCTTTCCACAGGAACTCAAGCTGGACCGTAATGTTTTCCCACGTAACCCCACGAGCCTCCGCGAGCCTACAAAGCGCTGAAAAGCGCCCCGACCCTTCTTCCCACTGGAGTAATCCGCGTCCAGGGCCGCCACCTGATTGATGTAGTGTTGGATCAACGCCACTTTCCTGCTTCATGTTTCCCATGATTGCTGCAACGGATACCTTGTCGAGTCCTTTATTCTTAAGATAAACTGCAACGGTTCGTTCGTCTTCTGTTAGTCCTTCAAAATTCCACTCACTTGCCACTGCACCTGATAGCAATATGAAAAATATGAATCCTACGAAAATGAATGGGACTGCTGCTGCGGTTCCTCCCGCTATTGCAGTGAGAGCTCTTTTCCCAGCTAGCCGCATTGCTTCCTTCGATGTGTCAGGGAAGAAGATTCTTGAGATTCGAGCACCAATGGAGCTACTTTCTTGTGATTTTAGAGCGCGCTGAATCGACCGTGATCGCGCCGCGGTTTTTCTTGCTGCCTCAACCGATCGTTCCTTCGCTTGTTTTGACGCCACTTTCTCGACATGCTTCTCAACCGCAATCTGTGCTTCGTTTTTTTGCTGCGTTCGTGCAACACGTGAAACTCGCGAGGAGCGAGCGGCGTGTTTCGCTACCCGCTGATCGTGACCTGGAGTTCTTAATGTTGTTACAGCGCCAAGGGCATCACCAGGGCTTTGTTCCT
>JAVWLC010000070.1:0-9282 GCA_036638175.1 Raoultibacter sp.
GTTGACCTGCCCATTGAGATCATCGGAACCTTCGACACAACCCTAGCGAAGGAATTTTTCATCGCGCTTGCCACCAATGCGGGCGTCACGCTGCATATTCGCAGTATTTCGGGCGAGAATTCCCACCACATCATTGAAGCAGCATTCAAGGCGGCGGGGCGATCTCTCTGCGAAGCGGTAAGTTTGAACCCTCGCATTGCGGGTGTATTGCCTTCAACCAAAGGATCGCTGTAATGGCTTTGTCGAGCGCTGAGCAGGAAATGCGCGTACCGCGGCCTCGTATTGCCATTGTTGATTATCGCAAAGGTAATCTCAAAAGTGTCGAGCGCGGTTTGGCTCACGTGGGCGGCAATGCGTTTATCGCGGATGATCCTCACGAAATTGAGCAAGCTGACGCCATTGTGCTACCTGGTGTAGGAGCCTTCGCCGACGCTGCGGCCACCATGCACGCGTTGGGACAGATATCTGTCTTGCGTGAACGTATTGATGCGGGCGTGCCGTTTCTGGGCATCTGCTTGGGACTTCATCTCATGTACACAGCAGGCACCGAAGGCATCGACAATGCAATTAGTAGCGGTGAGAATGCGCACGGGCTTGCGGTTTTGCCTGGCGTTGTCTCGGTTATGCCGCGCTGTGATAGCGAAGGTGCGTGCTATAAAATTCCGCATGTCGGCTGGAATACGATTGACTATGACGTAACGGTGGTATCTCCGCTGCTTGCAGGCATTCCGTCAGGGGAGTATTTCTACTTCACGCACAGCTACTGTGCGCCCGATACTCCCAGCACGTGCGCTACAACCACGCATTCCGTGGCGTTTCCCAGTGTTGTTGCGTTGGGGGACACGGCATTTGGTGTGCAGTTCCATCCCGAAAAAAGCTCGGATGCAGGAGCTGTGCTCTTGCGCAACTTCGTTGCTATCGCTCAATGCATTCAAGAAGGCGTCTCAATACATTGACCAGTTTATCAGGGTGCGCGATCTTCGGATTGCGTTCTCACCGTGAAAGGCGTGTGACCCATGCATCTGCTTCCTGCAATTGATATCCTCGGTGGTCGTGCCGTGCGTCTTTCTAAAGGCGATTACAACCAGGTCACCGTATATAACGAAGATCCTGTCGCGCAAGCCCAACTTTTTGAGGAGGCGGGCGCTACGTGGCTCCATGTGGTTGATCTTGATGGAGCGAAGTCAGGATCTCCTGAAAACATCGACATCATTGAGCGCATCATGGCGCGCACGCTGCTCAAAGTTGAAGTGGGCGGTGGCATTCGCTCACTTGAGACCATCCAGCGGCTCTACGATGCGGGCGTCTCGCGTGTGGTGCTGGGAACAAGTTTGGTAGCTGATCCCTCATTTGCCAGTGAGGCAATTGCAAAGCACAAAGATCTGCTTGTTGCAGGTATTGATGCAAAAGGTGGCGAAGTGGCAGTCTCGGGCTGGCGCGAAGGCGCAGGGGTGCCTGCTGAGGAGCTTGTTGCTCAGGTTGCCGCAGCGGGATTTCGGCATCTTGTGTACACCGATATTGCGCGGGATGGCATGCAAACCGGCATTGATCCTGATGCCTATGCGCGTATGGCTGCGATCTTTGGCAATCCCGTTACGGCATCGGGGGGTGTGGCGGGTCTTGCTGATATTGAACGCCTTGCACCAATTGCTGAGAGCATCGAGGGCGTTATTGCTGGTCGTGCTGTTTACGAAGGAACGCTCGACGTGACGGCAGGAGTTGCTGCTTGCGAAGCTGCCACGCGTGCTGCCGAAGCCGCCCGTGTGGCAGCAAATCCGTGCGGGGGGTGTAGGTAGATGCTGGCCAAGCGCGTTATTCCTTGTATGGATGTAAAAGACGGCCGCGTGGTTAAGGGTGTCAATTTCGTAAATCTGCGCGATGCGGGAGACCCCATTGAGCTGGCAGAGCGCTATGATGCGCAGAAGGCTGACGAAGTGATCTTCCTCGATATCACTGCTACTAGCGATGCACGTAAGACCACCATCGATATGGCAAGTCGTGCAAGCGAGGAACTACATTTGCCGTACTGCGTGGGTGGAGGTTTCAAAAACGTCGCTGATATTCGCGAGATGATTGCTGCGGGCGCTGATAAGGTGTCCATAAACTCCGCCGCAGTTGCAGATCCCTCGATCATTACAACGGCGGCTGCTGCATTTGGCACGCAAGCAATCGTGTGTGCCATCGATGCGAAGGCTGTTGCGGGCAACCCGAACAAGTGGGAAGTCTACGTCCACGGGGGCCGCAAGGCAACGGGACTCGATGTTATTGCGTGGGCGCAAGAAGCTGCTCGTCGGGGTGCTGGTGAGATACTGCTGACCAGCATGGATCGTGACGGTAGTCGTGACGGATTTGATTGTGCGCTGACGCGTGCGGTTGCTCGTGCGGTCAACATCCCCGTCATCGCTTCGGGAGGCGTCGGCGAACTTGAGCATTTCGCCCAGGGTATCATTGAGCGCGAAGCCGATGCTGTACTTGCGGCCTCGGTCTTCCATTTTGGTGAGCTCACTATTCGCCAGGTGAAAGAGCATATGGCTTCTCAGGGTATTCCCGTCAGACTGTAGGGCGCAGGACGGCGCTGGGCCTTTAGACCGCTGCCTTTTGGTTATACGATAATGAGTTGTATCACACGAGTTCTCGGCATATGCTGGGCCATTTGATCGTATAATGCGCACAACGATCCCGAAGAAAGTGAGACCGTAATGGATTTTCAAGCAATTGCTGAACAGGTAGTTGGAGCAGTACAGGAATCTCCCGAAAAGATCTCTGAGCTCATGGCTGATCCACAAGGTGCAATCGAACAAATCACAGGCATGACCCTTGGCGAAGGCGATCTCGCTGGCGTTATGGAGCAAATCCAGGGCATGCTGGGTGGATCTGGAATCGATATCGAGTCGATTATCGGATCATTTGGTGGCGGCATCGGTGATATTATCGGCGGATTTTTGGGCGGCTTCAAGAAATAGAAACTCACAAGAGCACCCTGTTTGTTGAAGCGGAAAGGCGAAAGCGTGCTAAGCGAACTACCAAACCTTACCTATAACGAACAGGGTCTCATTCCGTGTATCGTGCAAGACGCACAGACCAATGAGGTCCTCATGATGGCCTGGATGAATGCTGAATCCATCAAGCTTACGCTTGAACAGCGCGAAACCTGGTTTTGGTCGCGTAGCCGCCAAGAGCTCTGGCATAAAGGTGCCACAAGTGGTAACACGCAAAAGCTCATCGATCTTCGTTTTGACTGCGATGCAGATACACTGCTCGCGCTGGTTGAAGCTGCAGGTCCCGCTTGCCATACTGGGGAGCGCAGCTGCTTTTATCGAAGTCTATAGCTTTCCTCACACTAGAAAAACTTTTCTTGAAAGCGCGCAGGGGATGCGCTACGATGAATAAGTTCTTTATTTCTCGAAAGAAAGCCACTCATATCTCTCAAAACCCCTGTTTAATAACGCGCATAGGCGCGATTTATGTCTTGAAGCCTGACTTTAAGGAGGATCTTGGTGAAGTTTTTTTTGGATACCGCTGATCTGAACGAGATCGAGGAAGCGGCCAGCTGGGGAGCGCTTGCTGGTGTTACTACCAACCCGACGTTGTATGCCCGTATTGGTGGCAAGCTTCCTGATTTTCACAACCACATTAAGCGTATCTGTGACATTGTCGACGGACCTGTTTCTGCCGAGAGTGTTGCAATGACCCGTGATGAGATCATTCGTGATGGTCGCGAACTCGCTGCTATCGCACCGAATGTTGTCGTCAAGGTTCCTACTATGGTTGAAGGTCTTGCCGCTACGCATACGCTGGCAGCTGAGGGTATCCCTGTCAACATGACACTCTGCTTCACTGTTCCGCAAGCAATTCTTGCTGCGCGTGCAGGAGCTCGTTATATCAGCCCCTTCGTTGGGCGCTTTGACGATATCTCAGAAGACGGTCTTGACCAGCTCAGTAATGTGGTTATGGCTATCAACAACTACGATTTCACTCCGCAAACCGCCAATGGTGAGCAGATCGAAATCATCGCTGCATCCATTCGCAGTGCAAATCACGTAACACAGGCGGCACTGATGGGTGCCGATATAGCTACTGTTCCTTTTGATGTATTGAAGAAAATGGTAGCCCATCCTTTAACTGATCGAGGCCTTGATGCCTTCATGAAAGACTGGGAGAAAGTTCAAAACGCATGAGTGACACCGACAACACACCTGCCGTAGAGGCTGCCGCACCTGCGGAAGCTCCGGCAAAGCGCAAGCCACGCGCGCGTAAAGCTGTGGCAGATATACCAGCTGAAGCACCTGTGACGCAAGCCGAAGAAAAACCTGTTCGTAAGCCTCGCGCCAAGCGCACGGTTGTAACAACAGGCAAAGCTGAACAGGGTGCACCAGAAGCACCATCGACTGAGGCTCCTTCGTCTGCACCTGCTGCTGCAAGTAAGGCTTCTGAGAAGCCAGCAGAAAGTGCGCGCCAAGACAAACCGTCTGAGCCGCGCCAAGACAACAGGTCATCCGAACAGCGTCAGGATAGACAATCTGAGGATCGCCCCCAAGGTTATGCCCGCCAGAAGAGCAAGCAAAGCCAGCAGAATCAACAAGGCAGTCGCCAGAATAAGCCGAACAATAACAACAACAATAACAATCGGCAAAACAATAAGCAGAACAACAACAATAACAACAACGGTGGTCGCGATAACAATCGCCGTCAACGCAGGCAGCATCAGGGCCCCAATCGTGAGCCCGTTGTACCTCAGACTTCTCGCGAGGATCTCGAGAAGTTGAAAGTTGCTGATTTGCGCGCTAAGGCCGAAGAGCTCTCAATTGATGCGACAGGTCTTCTTAAGGCTGATCTCGTTGATAAAGTTTACGATGCATGTATCAAGGCTGAAGGATTCCTTGAGGTTAAGGGTATTCTTGACATCCTTGCTGATGGTTATGGATTTTTGCGCACGCAAGGATATCTTCCAAGTGAAACGGATGCTTACGTAGGTCTTTCGACTATTCGTCGCAACGGACTGCGCAAGGGTGACATGGTGGTTGGTCAGGTCAAGCCGCCTCGTGAAAACGAAAAGTACGCCGCTATCCATACAATCATCAGCGTCAATGGAAAGCCCCTCAATGAGCTGGGCAAGCGCGTTCGCTTTGCTGATCTTACGCCGATTTATCCTGATCAGCGCTTGTGGATGGAGCATGGTAAGAACACAATCACCGCTCGCGTTATTGATTTAGCTGCTCCTATTGGTAAAGGCCAGCGTGGACTTATCGTTTCGCCTCCTAAGGCTGGTAAGACTACGGTTCTTAAAGATATTGCTGCCTCTATATCGGCAAACAACCCTGAAGTGCATCTCATGTGTCTGCTCGTGGACGAACGTCCTGAGGAAGTTACAGACATGGAGCGCTCTATCAAGGGTGAAGTTGTGTCCTCAACGTTCGACATGCCGTGCGAAAATCACATTGCAGTTTCCGAGCTTGTGATCGAGCGCGCTAAACGTCTGGTTGAAGAAGGAGCCGATGTTGTCATCCTGCTCGATTCGCTGACCCGTCTTGCTCGCGCTTACAACCTCGCACAGCCTGCGAGTGGTCGCATCCTTTCGGGTGGTGTCGATTCGACAGCGCTCTATCCGCCAAAACGCTTCTTGGGCGCAGCGCGCAACATCGAAGGCGGCGGTAGCCTCACTATCCTCGCATCGGCACTTGTTGATACGGGATCGAAGATGGATGAGGTTATCTTCGAAGAATTCAAGGGCACGGGCAACATGGAACTGAGGCTCGACCGCAACCTGGCCGACCGCCGTATTTTCCCTGCTATCGACCCTGTTGCATCGGGTACTCGCAAGGAAGATTTGTTGCTTGAGCCGCAAGAAGCACCGCTTATCTGGGCTGTTCGTCGTATTCTTTCGAATATGAATAGCTCTGAGCGTGCGATGGATATGCTTATTAAATCGCTCAAGCAGACTGATACGAACCAAGAGTTTCTCCTTCGCACCGCGAAGAAGGCGCAGAAAAGCAAGACAAGCGATAGCCTCGAACTTTAGCTCAGGTAAGGTTAAGCGATGCATCGAAGTGTTGTATATGATGGATTCGCGCTGCGGCCGTTGAGGTTCTGTAACAAGGTGTGAGAAGAAGAGCTTTTATAATGGGAACCATGCAGAAAAACGCACGGTTCCCATTTTGCCGACATGGCACTACTGTTCGTCGATCAAGGAGAAAGCATGTCTGAAAACAATAACTGGCAGCAGCAGGTGTGGCAGCAGCCACAACCACAACCACAACCGCAACCACAAGCACCGGCGCAGCCCAATCAGCAAGGTTACTATGTGCCTCAGCAGCCCTATTATGTTGCTGAGCCTCAGAAGAAAGGGAAGGGCTGGATTGTCGGTATTGTGGCAATAGTGGCAATTTTCGCTTTCTTGGTTGTTGGCATGGTGTCCTGCTCAAGTGCGTTTTCGTCATCGATGGGTTCGTTTTCGTCCCTTTCAGGAACAACAACGTCAAGCGTTGACTATCTGACGGGAGACACTGTTGGAATTATCCCTATTGATGGGACTATCCAGTATGATGGCACCACATCAAGCCCTGAGGGTCTTAAGGAGCAGCTTGATATAGCTGAGGAAAATCCGCATGTTAAGGCTATCGTGTTGCGCGTAAATTCAGGCGGTGGTACCGCAACTGCAGGTGAAGAAATGACTGAGTATCTCAAGAATTTCTCGAAGCCTGTTGTTGTTTCGAGCGCCTCTATGAACGCGAGCGCAGCGTATGAGATATCTTCACAGGCTGATTATATCTACACGGCAAAAACCACCGCCATTGGTTCAATTGGTACCGCAATGTCGATTACCGATCTCTCCGGTTTGTATGAGAAGCTTGGTATTCGCATCGACGACATCACGTCGGCTGAAAGCAAAGATTCAAGTTACGGCAATCGTCCGTTAACGGACGAAGAGCGTGCCTATTACCAGACCATGGTAGACCAGATCAATGAGACATTTATCGAAACGGTCGCAGAGGGCCGCGGCATGTCGGTTGAAGAAGTACGCGCACTGGCAACAGGTCTTACCTTTACTGGCATGGCTGCCGTTGATAATGGTCTTGCCGATGACATCGGAACGCTCGAAGATGCGAAAGCGAAAGCCGCCGAGCTCGCTGGGATTTCTAAATATACTACCGTTACCTTGCAGAACAGCTCGACGCTTGACATGCTGGATCTGCTTGACATCTTTGGTTCGTCCTCATCTTCTGAGGAAGTAGCCGCCGCTTTGAAGGAGCTTACACAAGATGGTGCCATCACCCGATAAACCGCTGTGGCCTAAGCGCGCCGTCGTTACGGCGGGCATGCCCTACGGAAACAAGCCATTGCATTTTGGCCATATCGCAGGCGTATTTGTTCCTGCCGATTGCTATGCACGTTTTTTGCGCGACCGCATTGGAAATGAGAATGTTTGGTTCATCTCTGGAACCGATTGCTTTGGATCGCCGATCAATGAGGGATATCGGAAGCTTGTCGAAGCTGGTGAATTCGACGGCACGATATCTGATTATGTGCAGGCAAATCATGATGCGCAGAAAAAGACGCTTGATGCCTATGACATTAGCCTTTGTATTTACGAGGGAAGTGGCATGGGTCATTCGGGTGAGGTCCATCAGCAGATCAGCGAAGCGTTCGTGGAAAAGCTTCATGAAAATGGGCATTTGCATAAGCGCGCAACGTTGCAGTTTTACGATCCTGAAGCTGAGACCTTTTTGAACGGCCGTCAGGTTGTGGGCCATTGTCCTGTTCAGGGCTGCAAGAGTGAACACGCATATGCGGACGAATGCGATCTTGGGCATCAATATGCACCCGAGGATCTCATTGCACCCAAGTCCTCTATCACCGGTGTCACTCCTGAGATGCGCCCCGTTGAGAACTGGTACTTTGGTTTGCCGGAATTTGCTGATTTCCTGCGTGAGCGAACGGCGGAGCTTGAAGTAGATGCCGAAACGCGTCCTGTTGTGTATAACACGATAAAGGAATTTCTGGCACCACCTGTGGTCTATCTCAAGAACGAACTCTATGATGATTACCGTGCGTTGGCTGATAAACTTCCTGATCACGCCTATCGTGAAGCGGAAAAAGGCAAGCAGAGCTTCGAAATCGAGTTTGCCACTATTGAGGATCGCGATGTTGCTCGCGAAGTGTTCGTGCGAGCGGGATTGCGATTCCGCATGGGCAAAACGCTCACGCCGTTTCGCATTACAGGTAACATTGATTGGGGAGTGAAGGCTCCCGTGATTGATGGGCTTGAAGATTTGACCATCTGGTGTTGGCCAGAAAGCCTGTGGGCTCCCATATCATTCACAATGGCAGCAACTGACAAGATGGGCTTGCCGCGTGGCAGTTGGCGCGATTACTGGTGCTCAGAGGATTCTCAGGTGTACCAATTCATCGGCCAAGACAATCTGTACTTTTATGGGGTTGCTCAGCCTGCACTCTTTGAGGCGCTTCGCCCTGGTGATATTTTGCAACCAGGCGAGACCAGTAACCCGCTGCGTCAAACAAAGCTCATTGCGAACTATCATATTTTGCTCGGAGACAAGAAGGCATCGTCCTCTAGTGCGGTCAAACCACCAACAGCTGATGAGCTTCTCAACTTTTATACGCCCGAACAGCTCCGTGCGCACTTTTTGGCACTCGGTCTTGATCAGCGGTCGGTCGGATTCAAGCCAAAGCCGTTCGAACCTGATGAGGCAAAGCGGAATGATCCTCGCGTTGCCGATCCAGCGCTTAAAGAAGGAACGCTTCTCACGAACGTTTTCAATCGCTTGGCGCGCAGTTGTTTTTATGAGGCACAAAACAACTTCGAAGGCTACATGCCGCTTGGCGAGGTATCGCCTGATGTTGTTGCAAAGGTGCACGAAATACTGTCGGCATATGATCACACGATGTTCAAGGCGGAATTGCATACCATCATGTCGCTCATGGATGAGTTTATCCGCTGGTCAAACAAGTACTGGACAGAAAATATCCGCGAAGTTGAGAACTCGGGAGACGAAACAAGGCGTCGACAGGTGCTCGTTGACTGCTTCTTCTTGCTGCGCATTGCAGCACTTCTCATGCATCCTGTGGTACCAAAAGGGACTGAGAAGATCTGCGATTATTTGAGCTTTGAGTTTGATGATTTCTTTAGTTGGAACTACGATTTCGAGAGTAACGGTGAGCTTTGCAGCGCGGGCGAGCTTGACGAGGGACGCCACCGCATTCGCGAGCTTCCTCCTCGCACGGACTTCTTTGCGAAGCACGCAAGTCAGTTTAAGGATTAGC
>JAVWLC010000071.1:0-9239 GCA_036638175.1 Raoultibacter sp.
GCCCGAACAGCGGCCTGTTGAAATTCCAGGATAACAACAACCCGGACTACGTTCTGTGGAAGATTGGTAAACTGGAAAATCACTTCGAGTTTGAATCCTATTCAGCTTCGCATGGCGGCGAGTGCTACATTGCTCGTGGTAGCGACTTTGTTGCTTACTCAAAGCAGGTGCCTGAGCGTGAGCCTTGGAAAGTTAAGTTTGATGACCTGTCGTTTGCTGTGTTCTACATGGACGACGGTACTCTGAAAACTGATCGCAAGAACGCCCTGTTTAGCATCAAGCGCTTTAAAGGCGATACTGCCGCCCTTGATTCGATTCATGCGATGTTTGCCGAACATGGCTTTGCGGTTAACTACAATCCTGACGACGGCTGTTTCTGGATGAACTTGAATGAAAGTGATAGCTTCTTCCAGCGCATTCGTAAGTACGTGCCTGACTGTATGCAGTACAAACTGCCTGCTGAACATCAGGGCTTCTACGAAGAATTTGAACTCGAAGGTCAAGAGCATGTGCGTCCAGTTTACGTACCTGTGATCGGCATCGAGCCTGGTTCTAAGAAAGCATTCCAGATGAAGGGCAAGTACGATATTACTGTTGATAACAACCACAACTACATGGTTGGCAATTCGGCGAACGGAATTGTTGTTCATAATTCACCCGAATATGAGCCCGGCGGCGACGCGTTGAAGTTCTACTGCTTCGCCCACGACACTCTGATTCGTACAGATCACGGCGTCATGACTGCCCCTGAGATCGCACAACTGCTGGCTGACGGAGCTAAGGTCTGTGTTGAATCGTTCGATGGTTATCAACCTCTGAATGGTGCGTGGAAAGTTGAAGACGCTCCGTTCCCGATCGAACTGTCTGCTGGTGGACATAGTTATATCGGCAGTGCAGAGCACCGTCAATTCGTACTGGTTCCTGGTGTAACTGCTGACGGCCAGAACGTGTTCTATCCTGAATGGCGTACTCTGAATGAGATGGCTCACGGCTACAGTCCTGTAACAGGTGCATGTGGTGATACTACTGGTATCTTCGCTGGCCTTCGTGTGCCGCCAGTTAAAGAACTGAAAGAGAAAGTTCCTGAGGCATTTGATGATGCGTCCGCTCTGGTGCGTAGCCTGCTTGCTAACTGCGATCCTGTAAGCGTCCAACTGCCTTTAGCAACTCACGAAGACATTACGTATGCAGCAAACGTTCTGACCATTGATATGGTTGGTGACAGCACTGACGCCGATGACTTCTCATTCTGGGCACGTAAGCTGCTTGACATTGGTGTATTTGCTTATGCTGATAAGAGCGGCATTCATATGCCTGGTCTGAATAAGTATGAACTGTTAGAGGCAGTCGAGCAGGGATCTAAAGGCGAATATCAAGGTCTAGCTATTGACGCTACCATGCGCCAGCGCCAGACTGCGATGCTGATTGCGATTGCTGACACGTTCCCTGAACTGACTCGCTTCGTTCTCGATTATCAGTTGCAGGCAGGTCCAGATAAAATCTATCTGGCACCAGAGCGTGACTTCGCCGAAGCGCTTGACCTGATTTTGCATCGTGAGATCTCTGGTTACGATGACATGTACGATCTGCTGATGCAGCAACTGGCATACGTTGAAGACTGGTACAACTTCGATAGCTCTATCGTTCCTGTGCCGTTCAAGCTGTGTGTACTCGATAAAGAAGTTGAGTTCTGGGACGTTAACGTTGCAGCCACTTCTGTCGTAATCACCAACGGCTTCGTCAGTCACAACTCCGATGTGCGTGTACGTCTGGCTTCTCGTGCTGTGCCTCAAGGCTGGCCTGTGATGAAAGACGCGCCAGGTATCGTCGGTGAGAAGTCTGTGACCGTCGAAGGTGGCACTGACCGTTATCGCTTCATCGCTGCTAAGACCATCAAGAACAAGATGGGCGGCATCCCTAACCAGCAGACGTGGTTACGTTTGTGGGAAGCTGATGGTAACGGTGAAGCGCGCGGCTTTGACCCAGTGTTCGATACGTGGCACTACCTGAAGACTCTCGGTCTGATTAACGGTACGCGCAAATCGTTCAAGATCAAAGCGCCATGTCCTCTGGCTTCCGAAGTCAAGATGGATTGGGATGACTTCCGTACGTTGATCAACGGTAGCAAATCGCAAGTTGTCGATGTGTGTAAGAAACTGAAAGTCAAACCTGCCGGTCTGCGTCTGTGGGCGTTCAAGTTCGTACAGTCCACGAAAGGCAAAGAAATGTTGAAGGCTTCTATCAGTAAGTCTGCGAAGACCACTGACGAAGATGACGACGATTAAGAAATGAAGGAGGGCTTCGGCTCTCCTGTTTCGATCACTGGAGAAATAAATGCGAGCACAAATCTATACTGCCGATATCGTCAACCTGACCGAAGTAAGCGTGATTGCTGATCAGGAAAATGAACAGCACGTTTCTAAGATTCAACCTAACGTTGAGGGTGAGTTGGAGATCAGTGTTGGTGAACTATCACGTCTGTCCAGAAGTCTGAGCGAACCTACTGATAGCGACTGTCGCCTGATCGTTATCGTGTCTCCTGATGCAGTCCCAGCGTTCTATGCCGAAACGCTGTCCACCTACTTCAATCCTATCGAACGGGCTGCTGATATTGAAGCAGGTAACATCGGTAGCATCATCGGTATGCAGGTTGTTCGTGGTGTGCAATCTGATGTTCCTGTTGTAGCTGTAGCCGAAGTGCGTGACACGCTGGAAGCTGTAGAGATCGTGCGCTTCAATGCGTCTGCTGTAAAACTGTAAATACAGGGTGGGAGCATTGACTCCCATACCTTCTCACTCGATAGGCCAACGCGCCAGGAGTAACTAATGAATAAGTATCACTTTGCGCATGTACCTAATCAGGACATGTTCTCTGGTTTAGTCCACGGTTCTTTCCATGCGTTACGTTCACAGGAAGAACATAAAGATCAATTGGCAGTTGTATATCTTGATATAACTGCACATGCTGCTACCTCTGCTCTGTATGCTATTCTTAAACGACCTCACATTAAAGGTATGATGCCGTGTGCCTACATTGATAATCAATCAGTGCGTGGCTTCACTGCTGCCCGTGAGTTTTCTATCTTCCTTTCGCCGAGCCTTGATTATGTTGATCAGAAACAGCTTGGCGTTGACCTGCTTCGTTTCTTCGATGCGGTTGAAGCAACCTCACGCTCGGGTAATTCCTTCATTGGTGTCTATCGCATGAGCAATAGCAGTGCAATAGACAGTCTGCGTGATGCAGCCTATGATCGTTTTCTTGGCCCTGAGTACGGCCACCAGTTCTTGCCTGAGAACGAAAATGAAGTTCAGTCCAACATATCGGTTAAAGACGTTCTTGCTTTTGCCTTAGACCGTGATTGTGAGAAGCTGGTACTTGAAAGTCACGCCCAAACGTTTATGTTAAGCGCTGAGTTTGAGGGACTTGACATGAAAGTGCTGCATAAGTTTATCAGAGCAGCCAACAACGCAGGTCGCCGTGTTACCATGAATCAAAAGCTACTACGCAAATACTTCATGGGCGCAATCTGTAAATACTGATCAACAACCGAACACATTGCTGTGTGTAGTCTAGCCTGATTTGGGCAGGGGAGAGCCGGATGGCCTCCCCATTTTTTATTGTCTGAGGTTTTCTGTGAAAGAGAAAGATGCGTACCTACAATTCCACGATGCGTATGTAGAAAACAAATTCATGTGCGGCAAAAGTCGCTCTGTGCTTACGTCACATTTCTGCGACTACTTGAAGCGCGTTCAAGGCTCCGTACCAGCTACCGGCATTCCTATCTCTGAGTTCTTAACTTGGTCGGACATGATACCGAAGCCCAATGACGATCTGGACACGCGCAGCCTGATGTTCCGAGTCAATCGTGCTTACTCCCATTTCATTTGGTCATTCACGAAGTATTCATACGTCGTCGAGCCAGAAGTGTGGGGTCATATGATCAACAGTGAAGCGCCAAAGATCTTACCGTCTGCCACGCTCAAGCAACTGCCGCATTGGTGTCAGTGGATTGACGCTCCCATAAGAGCGATTCGCAAAGACCGTGCGACAGATACAACCTTCCAGCTACTCTCCTCTGGGTTCTGGGCATCATACATCAACTACGAGAAAGACACGCACCTCAATCTCGAAGTCGTCGGTTCGTTGAAGATAAACAACGTGCCACACATGATGACGCTACAAATCATATTCAACGTTACGAATGACATTGAATTGATTGACGGGCTTGATTGGAACATCAGCCTACATGACGGGCAGCAGGGTAAACACTTTGGGGCAGGCTCCGAGTACGGTCTGGCACTCAATGCTCTTGTCAATGATTTCATGGCGCCAACACTCAACGTGCTGCTGTTCGTTGCGTCCGAAGTAGATAACATTTATAAAGGAGGTGTTAAGCAACTAAAACCACGCAAGCAGGGCATCAACTATAAAATCATACCGGTACGTGACGTCCGTGAATGGCGTGTAGGTACTGAACTTTTAAATGAGATTAGAGCTTACGACTACGCTGTGTCTAATTGTGAGTCACAGGGTAGACGTCCGCATATTCGCAGGGCACATCACCATAACTACTGGTACGGTCCTTTGGACAAAGAACGTGAATTGAAATCACGCTGGGTACCCCCGTGTTTCGTAAGAGGCACTGTACCTGAATAAATCTATCAACTCCACGTATGGGCGTTATGCCCGGAGGTTAATATGTCTCGTGTACAAACTCTATGGATTCCAGATATGGAATCGTATGAACCTTACGTCCGCTCTCTGTGTCATATGGCGCGAGCGCTGGAGAACAGCGGCCTGAACTACGGTAAGTTGAAACGCGTTGTAGTCATTGGTCTGTCAAAGCGTAGTGTCGAGTCCTACGTTAAACAACTTCTCAATTCGAGCACGTTGCCCAACACACTCGTATGTTTTGGCATCGACGAACCTCCTGTCAGTCACCGAGAGTTCTCTTACGTAGGATCTCATGTTGTATTGATGCACGACCTGTCGTATGCGGGCGATAACGCAATGCACCAAGTGGCGCAGCGTGTGATAGGATTTATCCTAAGTTTAAAGCAAATGCCTGAAGACCGTGAGCTTAAAAACGGTAGCCTATCTCTTACTTATCAGAATCCACAACTCTGGTCTATAATCAAAGCGCACGGTGCTGATATACAGCGTCCTAACAAACATATTCAATATCAGGAAGGACTTGTTTCCTCAGTTGATGTTGGTCAGTTGATGGCTTGTAATAGTAACGAAGATTATCACAAGCTACATGCACCAACGATCACGATTGGCCTTGAGTTCTTCTGCGTGAAGCCTGATGCGCTACTTGCCCGACTCGGTAATCTTATGTGGTCATTAAGTACGTCCAACAGTAAGTATAAAGACACATACAAGATCGTGCTGCATGAAGAATTTCGTCTAGCTTTCTTTGAGGAATATCTGCTCGGCGACCATAATGGTTTTTAAGAATAATCTTAGCCCGCTATCTAATTTCTTGATGTTGGCAAGTAGTGCTGACTGAACGTTATTGGAGAAATAACATGTGCGAACGTAGCCTAGTACGGTTGAAGTACCTCGCACGGTCATCGAACTGGTGCAATAATAAAGTAAACGCTTGTAGTGAGCGGAAGGCGAAAGACGTACAGTGTGAAGAATTTTTGGCAGCAACCAAAAATTGTGCATCTGTCCAGAACTCGCCTAGTGTAGTTTCATTCTTCAATGGCCATGAACTTGTAGGACAAGCGATATGGCGTGAAATTGAGGGTGACAGTGCGCTTCAATTCCGGTTGCTACTTGCTTAACTCATAAGGGCTTTCAGACTTGTTCTGTTTGCCCTTTTCTCTTTCTGATGCTAATTTTCAACGTACAGTAAACGCGGTTCCGCACACCACCTTCTGGAGTACCTATATGTCTCTGATCACACTCTCCGGCGTCGCTTCAACTTCTGCTCCTACCAAGGCTCAGAAAGAAGCCGCCATCTATTTGTTTGGCTCTAAGGGTCATTCAATCGTTTCCGTGCTCGACAAATTTGCTCGCGCAAAAGAAATCCGTGCACCACATTTGAACGGTCTGCTCAAGCTGCTGAAAGATGCGGAAGATGAGGAGATCATTAAATTTGCTGCGTCTGCTGCTGGTAAGAAGACCGTAGCTAATGCGAAAGCGTTCGCTACAGCAAAGACTCTGGCCGCAAGTATCAAAGCCCTGCGCCTGATACGCGTTCCTCAGAAATGGATCGAAGGTCATTCTGATGTGGCTGCTGCACGTATCGCTGAAACAAAAGAGATTCGCGCACGTCGTACTGCTGGCAACAAACCTGAGAAGCCGATTAAGCTCGACAACCCAGGTGCACCTGAGTCTACTACCGTAGACAAGAAAGTGATTGACGCGAAGAAAGGTTCTGCCACTCCCGGTACGAAAGGAACGAGCACTGACTTCGAGTTCGTCGGAAGCAAGTCCGCACGTGCCGGAGCAATCCAGTTGGACTTCCTACAGCCGTTTAACGGGCATAAGTGGTCTGTTACTGTCTCCCGTCAGAAAGATTATATCGCCTGTGACTACAAAAGTGGATCTTCGTATCAAACAGCAGAATCGTTTTTGCAGCGCGGCGTAATTGCCACCAAAGGTGTTGTGACGTGGGAGCACCAGCAGCCGGGAAGCGCAAGTTTCCGTTTTGCAGATGAGGCTCAGGCTAAGAAGTATATGTCTTGGCTCAAGAAGCAAAAAGCTCAGACTATTGACTACAAAAACGAGCCGAAGATCACTGTTGTAAAAGCCAATGTGAAATACACTCCTACCAATAAGTCTGACATTACTCTGGTGGATGAGCTGGCAGAAGTAACAGCACGTAAGATCTCTGCGAAACCGCTGCAGGCCCGCGAAGAATACTTCAACGCTCTGCGTAATGTGTTGCAGAAAAATCTGCCGAAAGCCATTGTCTCTACGATCTCTAACGGCGTAACGGTAACGACCAAGCGAGACTTTATTATCGCGCTTGAAGACAGTGCGTGGACCATCAAAATCGGCATTACAGGCAAGCCGAAGAAGATTGGTGCAACGTTCGATATCGTCGATCTGTTAGGCATGATTGACAAGAGCATCCTGCGACCAAAGTCTGATGTTAGCAATAAGCGACCTGAGCCTCCTTACTTTGAACGTATCAAAAAGAATGCCGCTGGTGAATACACCACGCAGATTCAGGCAAACGAGAATGTGGCATATGCCGCACATTTCAAACGTGAAGGCGATACGTTTGTATTCTCTACGCCAGTGTATTCGGATGTCCAGCGTTTTATTACGCAAGGTATGTCTGAAACAGGAATCAAGTGGGAAACATTCACTGGCCGTTCGGTAACGTTCTCGAAGACGGACGCAGATAAGTTTGAGAAGTGGGTGAAATCCATCAAACGCTCTCAGCCTTTAACAAGCAACAAGACGTTCCCAGCAATTGCAACCTAGAGGCGGTGGCATGAGTATGTAAAACAAAAAAAAAGGTGGCTTCGGCCGCCCTTTTTTGCGTCTGGCCGGTATTTATAGACAAATATTTGTCTCAACTGGGTACCGCATCGGGTACCGCATCGGGTACCGCAAGTACCCGAACTCTGCAAATAATAGGCTGAAATAATGCTTGACAAGTCGCCTCTTATATGATAGACCGCAAAGCGAAAAAAATGAAAATAATGCTTGTGTC
The DNA here is from genome assembly GCA_036638175.1 of Raoultibacter sp. Lineage (GTDB taxonomy): Bacteria > Actinomycetota > Coriobacteriia > Coriobacteriales > Eggerthellaceae > Raoultibacter. The sequence continues at coordinate 7,680 of JAVWLC010000071.1, forward strand.
TATGTGCGTATGTGATACTATGTAATCTCAGTAGCGCAGATGATAACAAAAAACATCACTCACTACTGAATCGCTCTTTAACAATCAAATTGACTACTCACATATAGAGAGAAATATTATGACTAACTCAAATGTTTTTGCTTTTTCTGTAGAACTCGACGTTATCGCAAATGAAAATAACTTCGTGCCAAGTGATATCGTAGAATATTGCATCGAACACGATATCTCTTTCAACATTCAAGAGCGCACCGACGTGTTATCTGTTTTATTCTCAGCGTCACGCGCAGAAACTCTGAAGGCTCTGATCGTTGACGTGTACGAAACGCAAGACAAAGAACAGCAAGAATTTTTCATCAGTGAGATTGAATCAAACAAAATCTAATCTAAAAAGTAAGTAAAGACGAAACAACAGGCCGCTAATAATAGCGGCCTGTTGTCGTTTGTGTCGCCGAAACTCTGTTTATACGCTAGTGTCTACTTGTGTCTAAAGCTCGCCGAAGATCTGCTGAAATCTGCAAATAACTGGATGAAATAGCTATATACTACGCATTCGACCTATGATACAATATATGCAGACGCTACATGTCGTAGCGCATACAACTCATGCTTAGGAGCATACATAATGAAAGCAGCAAACTTTGATAATGCGTTTAATGCGAAAGATGAAGCAACCTTAAACGCATACGCTGACCGCATTGTGCAAGAGCTTAACGCTCTCGGTCGCTACGACCTGCGTCTTGAAATCATCTTCGGCACCGACCCGTTCGGTGAGTGCCCTGACTTCGTTAACGATCCTAACGGTTTTCGTGTATTGCAGAACAAAGAAGAAATGTTCGATATCTACACACCGACCGAACACCATGAAGAAGGTGATTCATCGCAGACCTTCTCTTATAGCAATTACGGTGCACGTACCGAAGATTCGCTCTGGGGAAAAGAAGTGACCAATAATGATTGTGCTGAAATCGCCGCTCACCTGAACGCGGAAATACCGTGTGCTGGTATCATCTTCTACGAGAACGACCGTGAGAAGTTGACGCAAATCGCCGACGACCTGAACAACAAAATTCAGCGTGAAGATGCGCGGGTGATGGTTGTTGACGGAGCCGAAGTGAATGAGATTCGTTTGATGATTGTCGGCTGGGACGAGGAAAATGATGAATGCACCGACGAGTACGGTTACTTCTTAGATCTGCCGCACACCGATATCAGCGGTACAGATAAGAACTACTCAATCACATACGCTGGTTATCCGCATCCTGACTGCGATTACTCTTTCAGTGCTGCGACAATTGACGAACTGGTACCTGAGATCGAACAGCTTGATCTCTGCTAAGTAAATAACTGGACAAAAGCGCTGTTGAAAAGCAGCGCTCATTCTTGTATTATATAATCTCTAGCGCAATGACGCGCTCAACAATAGAAGGTACATAGCATGACAGATAAGCAAATCACACTCGACCTGATCGCTGACGTAGCATCGCCGACTGAAATCGTATTTGAAGACGGTGAGACTTCTACACAATGGCTCGCGCCGTACGATCTGCGTCTGACCGTATC
>JAVWLC010000072.1:0-9142 GCA_036638175.1 Raoultibacter sp.
AAGCGGAGCGATTGCGCGAACGGCAGCATCGCTCGCTTGGCCTGCTTTATGAGCACTTGAAACACGAAAAGTCACCTTGCCACAAAAACCTGCATCAGTAATTTCTGTAAAAATGACTTTGGGTTTTTGCGTAACCTTCGTAATGGATTCAACTGCTTTTTCGCTTGCTGCCTCAATCTCTGCCGCCGCGGCATCAAGATCATTGCCATCAGAGTGCACAATGAATTTAATAGTCACCTGCGTGGTGGGTGGAAGTTTCGTCAGTGCATTTTTACCAATGATGGAGTTGGGAACAATGACCGTCTGTCCCAAAGAATCAACGATTGTCGTGTGCCGCCACGTTACATCTTTGACCACACCCGACTTATTATTGACCTCGATGTTGTCACCTGGTTGAACAATTTTCATGAGGCTTACCTGCAGGCCACCAATGAGATTAGAAATCGTGTCCTGAAAGCCTAGCGAAATAGCGATACCGCCAACGCCGAGCGCCGCAATTGCCGCGCTCACATTCACGTTAAAGCAGGTGGCAAGCATCACGCACACGCCCAGTATCCAAACCGAGGCGCGTGCAATGTTGACAAAAATCGTACTTGAAGGCAGGAGAGAATTATTCTGATTGAGCATCTTGCGAAGGAATTTAGTCACAAGCCATGACACAACAGCCGTGATCAGCAAAATCAACACAGCCGAGACGGCGGTTATAAACCAATCGCTTCGAACAAATGATTCAAGTTGTGAGACATCTTTTTCCATATCCGTATGCTACCAAGAAGCAGGGACTTCGGGGAAACTGTCACGGGTTTGCCACAATACGATGTCATTTTGCTCACGACTTGCCGCAAGATCAATTACGCGCTGATTCGATGATCCCCTCCACGTAAGGTCATACGAATTCAATGCCTTAACGAACGGACCGTCGACCAGTACATCACAGCAAGTCAGCAATTCAGGAGCAAGCGGGTCTGGTTTACCTGCACATAAATCTTCGTAGGTATAGCCAGAATATATCCATAGGGCATAACCGCGCTCTTTGAGTTTCTTTGCCAACGCAAGACATGCGCCGCATTGCTCAAAGGGCTCCCCACCCGAAAGCGTTACACCTTGGATAAGCCGATTCTCCTCGATGCGCTCAACAATATCATCGACGAGCTCAACGGTTCCCCCTGCCGCAGGTTGGCTTTCGGGATTATGACATCCAGGACAGCAATGTGTACATCCCTGCACGAACACCGCATACCGCAATCCCGGTCCATCGACAATGGAGTCGGTAGCGGTGCCGAACAGACGAATGACTTCAGGTTCTTCAGACATGCACTCGACCTGGACCTACAGGTCGTGCTTTACACGGTCCGATTCTTCGGCGCGCTTTGCATCGTTAAAGCGGTCCAGCGTGCCCACCAGATAGCCGGTGATGCGGCGAATGCGCTCGAAGGGAACACTGTGCTCCTCTTCCGTACGTCCACACTTCGGACAACGATCACCAATAATGCCGTTGTAGCCACACACGGGATCACGGTCAACAGGGTGGTTTACCGATCCGTAGCCGATACCGCTTTCTCTCATGTGACGAATAACCGCCTCGAATGCTTCAAGGTTATCAGTGGGATCACCATCAAGCTCAACATAGGAAATGTGACCAGCATTGGTAAGTGCATGGTACGGCGCTTCAATCTCAATTTTGTTGAACGCATTAATGTCGTAATACACCGGAACATGGAAGCCGTTGGTGTAGTAATCACGATCAGTCACGCCAGGGATTGCGCCATAGCGCGCGCGATCCATGCGAACAAAACGGCCCGAGAGCCCCTCTGCGGGGGTGGCAAGCAGCGTATAGTTCATCTGCTGCTCGCGAGCAATGGCATCAAGATAGGAGCGCATATGGCCGACGATCTCAAGTCCAAGCTTCTGCGACTCAACGGACTCGCCATGATGCTGACCCGTGAGTGCCACAAGCGTTTCGGCAAGGCCAATAAAGCCAACCGAAAGCGTTCCGTGCTTGAGAACCTCACGCAACTCATCGGTTGTTTTCAGATTTTCGGAATCGATCCACACACCCTGACCCATCAAAAACGGCGCATTGTATACCTTCTTGCGAGCTTGGATCTCAAAGCGCTCATCGAGCTGACCTACCGCTAGCGCAAGCTTGGCATCAAGTAGGTCAAAGAACAGATCAACATCACCCTTGGACCTGATGGCCAAACGCGGAAGGTTGATAGAGGTGAAGCTCAGGTTACCGCGACCTGGTGTTACCTCACGATCGGTATCATGGACGTTACCCATGACGCGCGTGCGGCAACCCATGTAAGCAATTTCTGTTTCAGGCGTACCTTTGTAATAAGGCGCGTTGAATGGTGCATCAAGGAAGCTGAAGTTCGGGAACAGGCGCTTCGCAGAACAACGCATAGCGAGTTTGAACAGATCATAGTTTGGATCACCAGGGTTGTAGTTCACGCCTTCTTTTACCCGGAAGATCTGCACGGGGAAGATAGGTGTTTCACCCGATCCCAAGCCCTTTTCGGTAGCAAGCAGCATGTTTTTGATAACCATACGACCTTCTGCTGTGGTGTCCATGCCGTAGTTAACCGAAGAGAACGGTGTCTGTGCACCTGCACGTGAATGCATGGTATTGAGATTGTGAACGAGCGCTTCCATTGCTTGGAATGTTGTGCGATCCGCATCAGCGAACGCATTCTTTTCGGCGTAAGCCATCGAGCGGTCAGCTACTTCTTCGGATACTCCTGCGCTAATAAGCTCAGCGTGAACGGCTGAAGCAAACGTGGCATCCATAATAAGCGATGCGGTTACTTTTGTTTCACCCTCAACGCGGCCAAGCATCTCTTCGGTATAGCCCTTTACGTCTTCGATATCGGACAGAAGATCGAGTGCTTCAGCGAGGTGCTTTTTGTAAAGGCGGCGGTATGTTTTGCCAACACCAACAGCCAAACCATAATCGAAGTCACAGACAGACTGTCCGCCATGCTGATCGTTTTGGTTGGATTGGATGGCAATACAGGCAAGTGCTGCGTAGCTTGCAATGTCATTCGGCTCGCGCAAAACGCCGTGCCCTGTAGAAAATCCACCCTTGAACAGCTTGCTAAGCTCAATCTGGCAGCACGTTGTGGTGAGTGAATATGCAGATCACCTTCACGGTGAGCACGTGCGTACTTTGGATCGATAACGCACATGTCATAGAACTGCTTGGCAGATTCAGAACCGTACTTGAGCATGGTGCCCATAGCGGTATCGGCATCGATGTTGGCGTTTTCGCGCTTCATGTCAGAATCAGATGCCTTGGAAAACGTAATATCTTTGAGCGTCTGAATGAGACGGCTGTTGACATCACGCACGCGATTACGCTCAGCACGATAGAGAATGTATGACTTCGCGGTCTGGACAAATCCTGATTCGATCAAAGCTTCTTCAACAAGATCCTGGATGCCTTCAACCGTGGGAGCTCCTTCGATGGCACCGCCTTCGAGTTTGGCAACAACCTGGGCAGCAATATCTTCCGCCACTGCGCGATCCTGCATAGCTCCACATGCTTGAAAAGCCCTTTCGACCGCTTCAGCGATCTTCTCGGGTTTGAATTCTGCGGTGCGGCCGTCGCGCTTGATGATTGTTGTTACCATGACGCTCCCTTATCTGCTCGTAATTCTGTCTTTGCTCCACGTATATTTCCATGTTGCGTCGTATATACGACGCGGTTATCTAAAGCTATAAGTCCTGACGTACCTCAGTGCGTGGTGGACTTTATCAAGATAGTTTCCACTTGTTTTCCTACTTTTCCGAGAGATTTCCACAATCATTAAGCGTTTTTTCCACAATATATTGTGTTCTTTATCCCCTCGTACGTGGATATATAGTAGCCCGCTCCCAAAGATATGGCAAGACTGATTTTGTAACAAATCGGTAGTTTCTCAGCCTTCCCGAATGGGTTTCAACAAACCGTTCGGTAGGCGAAGATCGGATTCACAAGGTCTTCACACATATGTTACTTTTTAAGAATCAATTAAAGGAATCAAATCGATTGTTTTTTGCAGAAACGATTACTCAATCGTACCGTAAACAAAACCCCAACCATGCCCTATGATCGAGGAGTTTACCTGATCGCAGAATTTCTGACGCGTGTATACACCAGGGGGCAGCAGGCCTACCACTTCGATCAAATCTGCTGGAAGATCGAAAGACTCCGCAAGAATTACCGCGTCAAGACGCCGAACAGTTTTAGTGTTCACAAACAAGGAATCCGTCAGTTTTTGCATAATTCCATAATCGGGGCTCTTCTCAATTGCCATGCGCGCTACCACATCCAACCACGTCGAAGCCCGCAGATGCTGCCACAAGCGCACCTGTGTACGCAGGAGTAGCGTTTCCTGCCGCACGAAGGAACTGGGCACCAACACCCCTCAGGCGCGACGCTGCCTCAACCATGACATCCGCACAGTAATAGGGATTCGTTGCGGTCGCATCGCCCTGCTTAGGGTTGTTCTCTCCCACCTCAAGCTGCACAAGGAGCGGAAGACTGCACGCTGTCTTCATGCGGCACGCAAGAGAGCATGCTTGCTCGAGTTCAGCAGCGGTTGAAAAGCCAACGACACTTGCTTCATACTCTGCCATAACAGAACAAGCATCTTCGACTGTTTCGTTACGACCAACAAGATTGCCGTCTTCATCAACATCAACCGAGGCAAATACGGGAATATCGGTAACCATACGCACACCCATGAGAGCGCACTGAAGATCGACCGTGCTTGTAAACCCATTGAGGAACAGCGCATCGACGCCATCTGAGCCAAAATCACGAGCCGCTTGGGCATATTGGTTGCGGTTCTGTTTCAAGGATGCAGCGCTTGATTGATCGAGCGGCAATCCAGTCGGCCCAATTTCTGCAATAACATGCTGGGGCCGCAGTGATTTGATGATAGTCAATGCTGCTGCAGCAAGCTCAAGTCCGCGATCTTCCATATTCACATGAGCAAGACGGGCAGCAGTGATGCCAGCTGTATTCGTAACAAGACACTGTGCTCCAGCGATGGACTCCAAACGCAGCACATCACGAACCGCCTCGGGCTCAATCAGACTCAAAAACTCGCGATCTCTTTCGACATCGACTCCTTGACGAGCAAGCACCGCGTCAACGGGTGCTGAAAGGACCAACATATCCTTATCGAAACGCAGCTGAATATCGGGCATCTACGCACTCCTCTTCTGTTTGCGTCTATCATACACAACGCCCGCGGCGCAGATGATAAGGCTCGCAGCCAGATAAAGCCAAAAGGTCGGATTCTGCATAGAACCAATACAAATAAAGAGCGAACCTGCAGTTGCAAGAATTGGCGCAATACAACCTTTGAAAACACTCTTGATCTCACCTGCGCGCCACATGCGAAAGACCTTCGCATACAACACGATATAAAGCAGGTAGCTGGTGGCGATAGTAATTTCTGAAACGTCTGAGTTGGGCAGCATACCAGCAACCTGTGTTATCAGATGCAAGCACGCCCATACAAACGCAATTCCAAGAGCGAAAACGGCTGAAGCAATGGGCATGCCAAAGCGCTTGTCGCGCTTGGCGATAATGCGCGAAAGGGGGATATCGCTTGAAAGCGCAAGAGCATAGGGCATACGGACGTATGACAAAGTCAGCCCGTTCACCGTACCCATAACGGCAATAACAACCGCAACAGCAACAACACGAGCAAACTCGGGACCAAAGAGCTGTCCTGCAAGATAGAACACATGGCCATCGCCCATAGACATGACGGTCGAGGGGCCAAGATACGTAGTCACACCAATAAAGTACCCCACATACACAAGCAAAATGATAATGGGCGCAATCATGAGAGCAATCGGAAGCGTGCGCTTGGCATCCTTAAGCTCAGGCGCGATCGTGGTTGAGACCACCCAGCCATCGAACGAAAAAGCGATCGGGCCAATTGCTGCCACCCAGGCAAGCGATGCACCCGCAGCAGCTGTTCCATGTTCAGCAAACCCCGCAACAGGATCTCCGAGCACAAGACCAAAGATCGCAATGAGTATCAACGGGATGAGCTTGATAATAGTCGCAATGTTTTGGAAGGCACCCGCAAAGCGTGGCGCTAGAGCGTTCCAGATGAAGCAGATCACGAGAAATACGAGCCCGATCGCTGTTTGGATAACAACGCCTGCATCGATATTAAACAAGATGCAGGTATAGATGCCCACAGCCCACGACACAACAATAATAAGAGAAGGCATATAGCCAAAAATGGTGAACCAGCCAATTGCGGCGCCGAAACGTGTTCCAACAAACTTATTGGCATACGCAATGGGACCGCCAGGGCCTTCAGTGCGGGCAGCCATCTCACTTAATGTGATACCGCCAAACACGATAGCAACTGAGGCAAGGCAGAAGACCAACACGCCAAGGCCAATATTGCCATCGGTTGCCGTGAGGACATTGTCGCTCTTAAAAAAGATGCCCGACCCGATACAAATTCCGATGATCATTGCAAGCGCAGTAAAGAACCCGTATTTCTTCTGAGGAGCTCCGTGCGTGGACGAATTGCCGACTTTCGGATTGTTTTCACTTGGATGTTTACTCTTGGATTCCATTGATCGACACTATACACGGTTATGCTGAAAACCAGTTAACGCGAGCGCAACGATTTAGACGGTGAGCGGTAACAATCTCAGCTATACCCCAGTTGAGGGAGCCGTTAACCCGAATTTAACCACCAATCCACAAGACATACATGGCTGATGCATTTGTTCTCCAAGGTTACCTTTTATACTAAGTCCTGCAAACGAAAAGCATCCCCCTTTTCAGTTTGCACTGCTTTTACCCCTCATTAAAAAGCAGTAGCGGTGCTAGGCACCGTAATCCCCTCCTTGTGGGCCCGGGTGGAGCTCCCCTCTCCCCCGGGCCAATCTTTTTTCTCAGCTTATCGAGCAAGAAATAGACCGTTTACTCTGTCCGAGTGATTCACAAGGTCTTCACAGGTTTCGTGAGTATATCTATCGCCTTTTCTCATATGTTTTCCCAGCTCAAATGCTATTTTTAGCATTGCCGTTACCGTACTGACACCCAATTCACAATTCACACACTCGTGGCACATACCTTCTGCAATGTCGCCTTTTATACTGACATCACGCAAACGGAAAGTTCATCCCCCTTTTCAGTTTGCACTGCTTTTAAACCCCTTATTAAAGCAGTAGCGGTGCTAGGCACCGTAATCCCCTCCTTGTGGGCCCGGGTGGAGCTCCCCTCTCCCCCGGGCCAATCTTTTTTCTCAGCTCATCAGCGACACCTTTTACAGACATCACGTCTGCATGCAGAGCAATGCTACAATTCCAGTGATCATCAATCGGAATCTCATACGACCATGAAGGAGTCCCATGAATATCGTTGTTCTCGATGCTTACGTAAACAACCCTGGCGACTTGAGCTGGGCAGCAATCGAAGCTCTTGGCACCGTTACCTTTTACGATCGAACAAGCCACGATGAAGTAGCCGCGCGGATAGCTGATGCTCACATAGCTATCTCAAATAAAATCACCTGGGATGCCAAAACACTCGCACAAGCTCCTAATCTTAAACTCATTGCGTTGACTTCGACGGGTTTTAACGTGGTTGATCTTGAGGCCGCACGCCAACAGGGTGTCATTGTATGCAACGTGCCCGCCTATTCAACGCCCGATGTTGCGCAGATGACGTTTGCTTTACTCCTTGAACTTTGTTTGCATGCAGGAGATCATTCACGTGATGTCATGAACGGCGCATGGGCGCGCAGTATCGACTTTTCTTACTGGAACACACCGCTGATCGAGATCGCCGGTAAAACAATTGGCATCATCGGCATGGGAAGCATCGGTCAAGCAGTTGCGAAGGTGGCCAGTGCGTTTGGCATGGAGGTGCTCTTTTACAACCGCTCCGCCAAGCCCACATGCGAAAGCGAGCATTGCACCCAGGTTGATCTTGATGAATTGCTTGTTCGGGCTGACATCGTGACACTCCATGCTCCGGCAAGTCCTGAAACAAACGGACTTATCGACGCTACGGCACTCGCTCAAATGAAAGATGGTGCGATGCTTCTTAACACGGCGCGTGGTGCACTCGTTAATGAGCGCGATGTTGCCGATGCGCTCCTCTCAGGCAAACTCGGAGGTTTCGGTGCCGATGTTGTTGCTATCGAGCCTATGTCCGCCGACAGCCCACTGCTTGAAGCCCGGGGCACAAATATTGTTATTACGCCACATATTGCCTGGGCAACCACCGAAGCACGCACCCGATTGCTCGATACCGTCAGGGCCAATATCCAAGCATTCATCGATGGCTCTCCGCAAAATGTCGTCAGTTAAAACCAGCAATCTTGTCTGTCGAAAACGAAAGACCGAAATCCTACACAGGAAATCGGTCTTTCGAAAAGGGTCCTACAAGACGCTTCATTTTGCGCACCAGCACTACCTGCTAGCTATTTTTTCTCGCGTACAGGATGTTGTTGGTCTCAAGCCAGCTTTCAACGGTACCCGTATCGAAACCATCGGCAGGATCAATAACGAGCGCGTACATCTCTTCTTCGCGCAGCACCGCATCAAGAGCATCGGTCAGCTGTATCTCGCCACCTACGCCAGGCTCAACATCGGCAAGCAGTTCCATAACGCGAGCACTCAAGAGGTAGCGGCCAAAGACAGCGAGATTCGAGGGCGCATCTTCGAGCGCGGGCTTTTCAACAAGCGAATCGATCTTCCACACGTCATCGGAGAGGGCGGAGCCAGCGATAACACCAAACCGACTCACCTGATCATCGGGCACAGGCATGACAGCAATGACGCTTGCGCCGTTGTGCTCGTCTGAAATTTCCTTCATGCGTGGTAGCATGGTGTTGTCGGGCACCAGAACGTCTCCCAGCAATACATAAAACGGTTCGCCAGCTGATTTTTCGGCAGCACAATAGATTGCATGTCCAAGACCAAGCGGTTCGTCCTGATACACATAGCTTACGTTGAGATTACCTGCGTGGGCTACGGCATCAGCAAAGGCCTCTTTGCCCTTCGCACGCAATGCGGCTTCCAGATCAGGATTGGGCGTAAAGTGTTCTTCGATCGCCTTTTTCTCGCGACTATTGATGATGACAACCTCATCAGCAGATGATGCAAG
>JAVWLC010000073.1:0-9124 GCA_036638175.1 Raoultibacter sp.
GCTTTCCTGTTCCCGTTAAATCATGGCTCAAGCAAGATAGCTACTATGATCAGGTCAAAGAATGGTTTACATCCTCTGAGGCGGAGCAATTCTTCGATACAGCTCAACTCATAAAGCTGCTTGATGACCACAAAACAGGAGCAGCGGACAATACGCGTAAAATCTGGATCATCTACATGTTCCTCATGTGGTATCGCATCTATTTTGTCGATCGCACCATTCCGAGCAAACCCGCCGCAGTGTAAACAAGCGCACTGCTTTGAGGTAGTACGCTTGTTTGTTGCAATAACCGCTTGCGCGTTCCGTGGGCGCATTGCTTTTTTGCGTTACGCTTGAGCTCCTTGACCAGGACCCACATAACCCGGTTCAATCTCATCGGAATCATGTGGCGTTTCGATACCCGCCTCACGCCGCGCCCGTATCTCTTCCTTGGTGAGGCCCTTCCAAGTAGGCTCAATCCCCTTTTGCTTGTCTTTCGTTTGGGCAATGAGACCAGGGATAACGTACGCAAGCGTACAAGCAATAAGGCCGTAGAGGTTCACGCCCAGAAGCACGGCAGACTTCCCATCCCCAATTGCTAGCCCCGCAACCAACCCTGGCGCAAATGAATACGCAAAGCCGAGTGCGATGCCAATCCAGAAACAAAGATGGAATCCAAGCTTAGTTGGCTTAACTCTACCGTGCAGCAAAAATATTGGTCCCAAGCCCATGATCATGGTGCCCGAAATGGTGGTAGCAGCCAAAATATCGGTTCCAACCAGCATCGGGAGGTTGCCGATGAACGCAAACAGCACCATAGCCCCCATGCCAATCACGCGCGCCTTGTCGCCTAAGTCTTTCCCAAGCGTGTGAGGTAAATCGCGTGCAACCAGTTTTGAGAGGCTCGAAAACGTAGAGTCAAGTGTTGAGCCTGCCGCAAAAATCATGAGCAATGCCATGGCGAAAAACGCAGCCATTGAAGTTGCTGCGCCAACTTCCGCAGGAACGTTTGAAGTAAGCGGCATGCCTTCAAGACGTGCATGGATGCCGATCAGGCTGAAGATCAGAATTGCCAAAAAGCCCAAAATACCTGAAACCGTAAACGCCTTCACCATGGTCTTCTCTTCAGTAATGAAACCACGGTCGGTGAGAACGGGATCATGAAACGGATAGCTGAACAGCTGCAAGACCGTCACCAAAAGTAAATCGACACCAGTATTGAGCGACCACGTTCCTGATGTGGCGTAGTCGACAATCGAATGTTGCGGTAAGATCCAAACAGCAATGCCGATGAGAACAGCTACAAACAACACCGTCTGCACCGCATCGGTCACCAACGAGCTTCTCAGACCGCCCCACATGGCATAAGCAAGCGTGATCAGCGTAAACAGCGTGGCCGCAATAATAAAATATGTGCTGCCAGATGGCCCGTAGTAACCACCCACAACCGAAGAGTTGCTCCACACTTCATTAAACAGCCGGATAAGAATCGCTAGCGAGAACACAAACGCAGCAGCAATGCCGTAGTTTTTGGTCAGGAAGCTCACCAGTCCTTTAGCAAGGAATTTGGTGCGCAATCGATAGATAGCAAAACCAGCAAGCGGAATACAGAGCCAATACGTCGCGTAGGCAACGCCGCCCACCAAACCGTATTCGCAGCCAAGGTTTGCGGCATTTGTAACCGATTTAGCGAAGATCCAGCTGATGAAAATACTGGTAGTTAATAAAAAGAGCGAAGCAGGCTTACCGTCTTTGCGCTCCCCTTTGAAAAATCCGCCCAACGTAACCGCATGAGGCGAAATGGCAATCATAACAATGCCATAGACGATAAGAAAACCCCAGAAGAATACACCTGTCATACCAGACATGTCGATCATGCCATCATCCCTTTCACCCTACCAATTCTCTGAGTATCGCTTTTCTGCGCACCGATGACGCAAACGATACCCACAGCCAAAAGCACTCCCTTGAGAGCAGCCGCAATCGACCGATGACTAGGATATATTATTTACTGGACCATGTCTATTAATAGACTGACACCTCTAGCTGGATGCTATGACTGAACAAGCGTCCCACCACAGCTCGAACCAAATCCCGCCGTACAGGTATAGCAATGGTTGCAAAACAGTATCTCGCGCTTAAGGGACTTCGATGCGTCCGCGTGATAATCGAATATCGTCAGATCATCATCGCCGTTTTTCTGCACGAGCCCCAGCGCTTGGTTGAAATCGCAATCGTAAATTCGCCCATCATAACCAACGGAAAGCTGATGACGGCACATCATAGCTTCGCACGCTTCGGGGTTAAACGCATCCATAAGCACGTCCATATATCCGCCGAGCCGATCGGTTGCCATGAGGTGAGCGCCATAACGCCCGATGGGATTGTTGGCTACCGCAAAAAGCTTATCGAACACAATCCCGTAATCTTCTTCAAGCCTCTTACGATAGATGCGATCGAGATCATCTTGCAAAGGTGGAAGTATTGGCCACTGGGGATTAAAGACAAGATCGAGCACAAGACCATTGCCTTTCCCATATCCCTTTTCGTTCAGACGCTTCAGAACCGCCAACGTCCCGTCAAAAGTACGCAACCCGCGCTGCCGCTCTGCTTGCGCAGCATTGAGATTAGGAAGCGAAGCAACTACCTCAATACCCAGTTCAGCGTAGCGATCTATCAGGTGCTCATAGCCATCTTCAAGCAAGATGACAAGATTGCTGCGCACCATGACGTGAGGGATTCGCTGCGAAGCCTCGGTAATGAACCACTCGAAAGCAGGGTTCATCTCGGGAGCACCCCCTGTGATGTCGAGGGTTTCCATGCCGCGGGATTCCATGACAGCAAGAATTGCCTCCATGCACGCCATGTTCATCAGCTCGGTTCGATGGGGACCCGCACCAACGTGACAATGCGAGCACGCAAGGTTACAGAGCTTGCCGATGTTTGCTTGGAGGATTTTAGGCTCTTCGACAGTGGTAAGGTACGCCGCATCATCCAGCATATCCTCGAAGTACATGAGGTGAGCAAGCTCAAAGGCAACAGCATCCTCAGAGACGCGCTCACGTGGCCGAGCAGCCGTGCTGCTGTAGGGTTCTTGCGCTGTGAATCCCCCTAATAGCGAGTCTTCGATGTAGTCGTCAGGGCCGCCTGCAATGCGATTTCGGTACGAAATGGCTGCAGGGCTGGTCTTCGGCCAGAGATCATCAAACCAAGCGAGAAAACCCTCATGGTCATAGCGCAGCGGCACCAGTTCGATATACAGATTATTCCATCTCGTGCTCAGCACGGCGTCGTCTGCGGGCGTTGACGCTATACGCGTGACAAGACCGAAGTGTTGATGTGCAAAGTTTGGCATACCCGCAGCACCGTTATTGATTACAACGCCATCATGCAGCGCAATAGCGGCAGGCGCGCACGTATGCGTTGAAGCAAGCACCTCAATCTGCTGCTCGCGCATCCAAAATGAAAGCTCATCTTGCCTGATAGGATCCTGCAATGATTCGCGCGAACAGTCCCATCCACCAATCAGTTTTTCATCACCATGCGTGATGCCGATTTTTTGTCCTGCCACTGAAATGGTCATAGCAGGCAGACGATCATTGAGACAGTTAAGAAGTTCAGGATGGTCACGAAGCGCTGATGCCAACATCGCATGGATTCTGTTAGACCTACTGACATCGGCATCTGAAGTGCAATCAGGATATGAGCAACCGCAACCTACACCGAGGTCTCGCTCACGACGCAACTCAGCTTCAACATTGCCAACCAGTGCGTAATACGGCTCAATCCGTCGTTCGATGTGAGCGAAGTTTTCGGCTGTTCGATCAAACCAATGCACATCCCCGTTCAGAACGACAATGGCTTCTCCCGCTTCAGCAGCTACCAGTTCATCGAGCGCATCAAGTGCGAAAGGGTTGCCATAAAGACCACCCACTACGTACAGCGTATCGCATGCTGTTTCAGGATCGGCAGAAAACAATGCTTGATCAAGGCGATAGTCGAGAGGGCATACGCGACCAGCGTCTTTGTAATTTCGCCGCTTCTCGCCTACTGTTGCACATCCACTCATGACTCACCTCGTCTACGCAGCCCAGTCAAATCGAATCAACCAGCACCACTACTCCAGTCCTCTTTCCGCAAGGAAGCCGCAGGATGGCGAGCTTCCGCAAAAACACTGTAGTGGATTATAGCAAATAGTTGCACATGCCTATGCGAAGCGCGAAGGGTCTACTGCAACGAGGTGTCCGTCTGCATCCTCGTAAAGACAAAGATTGCCCTTCTTGCCCGAAAATACATGCTTGAACTGTGCAAGATCACTTTTTTCGAGCGAAGTCTTACTGCTCGCCGGAGCCTCTCCTGATTCTGGTTGTGATTCTGGTTGAGGCTCTGGCTGCAGCTGCGGCTGCGGCTCGGCAATTGGTGCAGGCTGAGGACTTGGCACACTTGGCTGCGGTTCAGATGTCTGCTGCGCAGGTTCATCTTGTTGGGCTTTTCCACCATGACGACCAAACGCTCGCTTTTTACGCTTCTTTCGAAGGGCGCCTTTTGTTTCAATATACGATTCTTCCCGCTGAGCTTCTTCAGTCAGCAGCGAAGACGCAGCAACTTCACTCATTGAAGCTGGGGTTTCGCAAGCACCTTCCTGTTGCGAAGGGGCCTTTTGTGCGGCTATTTCTGCAGCCGCATCGGTTGTGGCCCGATGAGACTCACAGACCGCGTTTTCGCTTTCAATCTCAGGGAGATCAAAAAGCATTTTCTTAACATTTTCTGCTACTTCAAGCGGAGAGAGCGGCGAGCCATCCGACTTCGTCGCAGGCTCCTCCTGCTTGGGTTCTGCGGGAGCCTCGCGAACAGGCTGGGTTTCAGAAACAGGTTTCACATCAGCGACAGTGGTGGGCTCATCATCAGATTTTACGAGCTCCCCGTTCTCGGCAGCCATCATCGCGTACATTACTTCGAGCGCTCGAAGCTCACGTTCAGCATCGCTCAGTTGTTCCGCTTCGTCATCGCTGTATGCACGCGGCAAACCTGAAAGCAGCCCCATACCAGGATCTGCCTGAACAGCTTCAATGGGTGGGATTGCTGTAGTCCGAGCAGCTTCAATAGGCGGAATTTGCGTTGTTTGACCAGGATCAACCGCTCGCTGCTTCGTCCCAGAGTGGACGCTTGCTGGGTCTGCTGTTTTATCGGGTCCAAAAGGGATATCAAACCCGCGCTTCACTGAGGGCTGCTTCGGCTCGGTCTGAATATCTTCTTCGGTGGTTTTACTCGCAACCGTACTAAACGCATCGGCACCCGAGAAGAAAAGATCGAGCTTTGGTAGCGAGGCGATCACACCCGCCGCAGCTTCTGGCTTAATGTCGGGCAGTCCAAAACCAGGGATACGAGGAAGCCCGCCGGTGTTACTCACAGCATCAAGTGCATCGTTTGAGGGAGCGGTGACTTGGCTCTCAACACTTTTTACTGGCTGCGCATTTTGTGGCGCTGCACTATAAGCCTCCGGTTGCGGTGCCGACTGCGGCTGACTGAAAGTTTGCTTCTCAGCTTCTACGGGCGCAGGAGCGGCCTGCGCAGCGGCAGAAGTCGAACTCTTTTGCTGAACCGCGGGAGCTGAAGCTGCAGGGGTGCCAGCATTAGAGAGATAGTGATCATCTTGCTGCATTTCAATACCCGAAGCGATGACGTTGCCTGTCATTGCGCTTGCGGCAACACCAAACTTGTCGAGCACCCACGTATTGGATCGAGCAATAGACATAAGCTCACGCGCCCACTCAAGACGCTGTGCTTCGGTATGTTCTTCTTGCAAGAGCTTAGCGATTTCAGTCACACGACTCCACGAGACCGCATCAAAATCCTCTTTCATGGATACGATGCGATCCGCTTCTTGCATGATTCGCTGCTCAGGACTTTTCTTAAACACGGCAAATCCTCTTTCGTTAAGGATTGTCATTATACTTCTTTATAGCGAACCCCCCAAAACACGAGGCCGCATGCTGGCGCTTTCTCACCTGCCGCACGCCTATCACGCGCCGCAAGCACGTCACCAACCCAATCAGGCTCACGATTACCAACGCCAACCGCCACAAGCGTTCCAACAATTGTTCGCACCATCGAATGCAGAAAAGCATTGCCGATAACTTTTATGACAATGACCTGCTCGCCCACGAGCTCTTCCCGCTTGATAGAAACCTCCATAAGGTTACGACACGTCGGCTTCCCTTCCGCAGAAGCCGCCATGCAAAAGCTCTTGAAGTCATGCTCACCAACAAGGTAGTTTGCCCCTTGCTGCATAGCCTGGACATCAAGCGGCTTTTTAACATGCCACACCAGATCAGAAATCAAAACAGGACGAACAAGCCCCTCATAGATAAAGTACCGATATTCTCGAGCGACAGCATCAAAGCGCGCAGAGAAACCTGGTGCCTTTTCACAAACCTCCGTTACCGCAGCCCGCTCATCAATGAGGGCATTAAGCGATCGCCTGAGAGTGCTTATGGGTTTTGCCTGAAACTCTTCATCAGTGAGGTCAAAGCTCACCACCTGACCGCGCGCATGGACTCCCGCGTCAGTTCGACCTGCACAGGTTGTATCAACAGGCCGCTTGTACAAGAGTGCAAGCGCTTCCTCGATAGAGCCTTGGACAGTAAGTCGGTCTGCCTGCCGAGCGAACCCCGAAAACGGCGCACCCTCGTAGGCTACTTCGAGCATGATGGTATGTATGTTAGGCGTATTCATACGTCCCAGTATAAAAGAAACGACTGTCTGCGCATGCAGTACAGCCGAATCGACAGAATATTGTAAGAGCCCAGTATTCTGAATTGGTATCGCGCTATTGCGTGTGTTTTGGGCGGAAGGACATCGAGCTTGGATCTACCCCCTCAACTTCCCAGCAAGCCGATTGTTCTCAGCATGCATGATAAGCTCCTCAAATGAGGTTAAGTCTGCAAGGGGAGCTGCAGGGATGACTGACTTTGTGGGTCGTCCTTTACTCTTGGTAACTAAAGCAGGATCTCCTTCACGTCTGTAAGCTATGACCCACTTTTTGAAGGTGGACACAGAAGCAATGTTGTAAGTCTCTACGACTTCCCGACGAGACATGTTGCTATAAAGGAATGCCCGTACTGCTTCGAGCTTGAGTGAAGAGGAGTACTCACGACGAGAACGCTCTTGAGTCTGATCTTGGGTTTGTTGTTGGGTCACTCTATTATCCATCTCACTTCACCTCCGCAAGCGCAAACGCAAACGACATCTGAGCTACAGGAACTGCTTCTGTGTTGTAGGCGATCTCTAAGGTTGGATCTCGTTTGAGTGCAAAGGTGACTTTGAGCTTTCCTGTTGCTGAATCGGTTTTGGCAGGGATGGTCCAGTTGAGTTTTTTCTCATCCCCGTCTTTCAGGAAGATATTGGTAGCAGTAGCGTTTTCAGGGGTCAGGGTAAATACAATATCTTGCCACTGGTTAGGGTTAGTAAACACCGATGCGGTTCCTGGTGTTGTGGTAACAGGAGCACAGGTCATTGATGTTACGACTACGTTTTTGTTGGTAGATGATTCAAAGTACGTTGAAGCATCAGGTGATGGTGTTCCTTGGGCATCAATGGAGATGGTGGGATTTAAGGGACTCGTAACTACAATCTGTTCTGTCCATACAGCATAGAGCGTTATTGCGCCTGCCTTGTTACCCGGTAGGTTTTTAACTGAATGACCAAGTGTATACTCTGCAATTCCTGCTTGTGCTTTTGCCTTATCACTGTTCCAACCACCTAGGGTTGATCCGGGCCTGCTAAAGCCTGCTGCAGGGAGTTTTTCCCATGTATCAGCAGTGAACACGGAAGAGGTGATAGTACCTGTTGCATCATCGAATGTCTTGTCGTAGGCAACGGTATAGGTCCAGTGTGCATAGAGCGTAATGGTTTCTCCTGTTTGGTTTTCTCCTCTTAGTTTTGATACTGCTTGTTGATCCTCATAACGAGTTCCACTACCGTCTGGGTTTTCTGACCAATAGGAGAAGGTGTAGCCAGTACACGCAAAGCTGTTCTGCTTTAGGTTGATGGTTTGTGAGTAGCGAACATCTTGCATAGCAGGAGTGTTTCCTGACAAGGTAGAACCTGCAGGGATATTGGGATTAAACTCAATTGAGTAGGTGTTTTCTTTCCATACGGCATACAGATCAAGCGTTCCGAGAAGAGCAATGTTTCTAACAGGTTGTTGATCTACAAACTCAACAGGTCCTGTAGGAGTTTTAGCCCATCCAGCAAAGTAGTGATTTGTTTTGGTGAAGGTGTTTTTGGACAGGGTCTTTACAGGAGCATCATAGGTAAACAGTTGGTCTGTCATGATGCCGTCTGTTCCCTCGTTGATATTAAATCGAACTGAGTAGGTGTTTGCATCCCATTTGGCAAAGAGGGTTGTATCGGCTCCTGGCATCTTGTTGGTAGCAAAGTTCCATGCATTGGTAAACGATGGCTCTGTATACCAATCTACAAAGGTATAGCCATCTCTCACAGGGTTATTGACTGGAGCTGTTGCAAGCGTATCAAAGACGAGTCGTTGTGGTTCGATCGCAGTACCACCATTTGAGTTAAATGACAGGGTGTAGGTATTGATGGTCCATTGAGCGTAGAGCGTTGTGTTAACAGACACGACATCCTCAGCAAACACCCACGGGATACCTGTATCATCGGGTTGTGTAAACCAGCCCATGAATGTGTGACCAGTACGTACTGGATCATCTACTCTTCTGGCTTTTGAACCAACGAGAAGATCTTGAGTTGCAGGGGTGTTTGTTCCTCCTTGAGCATCAAAGGATAAGGTGACAGCGTTGATGGGATTCCATTTAGCGTAGAGAGTAACGTTGCTGGTAGGCATTTTTGTTGTGCCCAACTCCCAACGAGTACCTGCTCCGTACTTTTCTGTGTACCAACCATCGAAGGTGTAGTCTGGGCGGGTTGGGTTAGTAACTGTAGGAGATACCGATCCTGATAAGAGGACCTGCGAGCCTGGTGTTGGATATCCGCCTTGGGCATCGAAGGACAGAGTGCAGCTGATCTGTGCTTGGTAGGTATCGGGTTTGCCTTTGAAGTCTGCAGTAGGATCAAAGAGTGCTTGGCTGCTTTGAGCGATCCATTTTCCTGAATAGGGTGTGCC
>JAVWLC010000074.1:0-9098 GCA_036638175.1 Raoultibacter sp.
CCAAGGAAGCATTGCTCCATCTTCGCAGAAGACCTGATGATAGTTTGCAGAAACGAGATCGGCATAGAGTTTTTCGTTCTCGATTGTCTCAAGCAGGGTTGTGAGGTTTTTGCCATCAATCCAATCGTCACCATCAAGAACCCTAAAGTACAGTCCTGTTGCGTGCTCGAGCGCGGTGTTGATGGTCGAGCCGTGTCCACCGTTTTCTTTGTCGACAAGTTTGACGATGTCGGGATAGTGCTCTTGGTAAGCTAATCCAATTTCTCTTGATGAATCGGGGGAGCCATCATTTACAACGATAATCTGTAGGCGGTTCGCAATGTCACTTGTGATCAGCGAGAACAGACAACGATCGAGATAGCATTCAACCTTGTACGAGGGAACGCAGATAGTGAGTAGCTTATCGGCCGTGAAGTCAGGATTGCTGATTTCTGGCCAAAAGTCTCGTACGAATCCAGTCTTTTGGGGGAAGACGATGTTCTCAATAGTGTCATCGCAGGCAGCTGCCACGGTAACCGCATCATACTGATCGCGATACGCGCGATCGATCGAAGGCGCAATACCGCGATTTGCAATAGCATCAAATGCTTCAGCAATGCCACCGATATCGTCTTGATCAAGGCAAAGTCCGCCAGCTTTTCGAACAATTTCATCAGCAGGGGAGTAGCGTCCTGTGATTGCAAAGATGGGGGTATCGGTTCCCATGTAGTCAGCAAGTTTTCCCGCAAAGTAAATCGAGTTTCCTGTTTCGGAGAGGAAATCAAATTTTGCATCAATATGGAGTAACCAATCTGACTCCTGCATTACTTCAAGACTTGTGAGGTAATCGACGCTTGGTTCGATGCTGATGGTGTTATGGAGGTAGTAGTTATAAACAAGAGCGCGTACATTTTCAGGAACATGGCCAATAAGGCGAATGTGAAGATTGTCGAGACCATGTTCATTACGGCTTTTAAGATGATGTGCTGCTCGGACGATGGGCTCAAGCGAGCGGATGTTGTCAGAGTGCCCGAGGAACGCAAGCGTGGTCCGAGAGTCTTTCTTTTGTGTCTGAGGAGCTCTATAGAGCGACCTGTCGAACGAGTGAGGAACCGAGAATGCGTTCTTGCGCTGGCGCCCGCTCAGGACATAGTTCTTGAGCGTGTCGCAAGGAAACCCAAGGCCCGTTGCGTTATTAAGCGCATAGTCTTCGACTTCTTTGAGGTTGCACATGTAGCGGATTTCGTTGCACTCATGGTTTTTCCAGGCTCCGCATCCTAATTTAAGTGCGACAGGGAAGGCTTCTTTTTCCTCATCGCTCAAGATCTCAGACTCAAGGACGAGACCTTGGATGTGGTAAGGCTCTTTTGCGACAGGGTCACCCAGTGAGGCGATCCAGGGAATGTTCGGATGAGCTGCGCGAATCTTTTTTGCTACAAGAATACTCTCTGGCGGCATGCTTCGCGTCATGATGGCATCATAGGGTGTTTGCGCATGCTGTGTTTCGAAGATTTCGACCGCTTTTTCAATCCAGACTTCAAGCTCATCGGTTTCGATGGGGAATGAGTTGATGTTATCTGCCTCGAGAGGAAGTGTTTGCTGGTAGCTCCATTGGGTACTCAAAGACGAACACACGTCGTAGTGATGGCGCGAATTGCGAAAGAGCTTATAGGAAACAATGCCTTCCGAAGAAGTAGCGGGCGGAAAAAACCAACTTGCAACAAAGATTCTCATGAGGTTCCTTAGATGATCGGTGCTGTTTAGTGCTATGAATTTAGAAGGTTTGGTTGGCGTTAACGTCTTGCAGAATCGACACAATGCGTTCCGAGGCGTGGCCATCTCCGTAGGGGTTTATTGCGGTGCTCATCTTTTCGTACTGCTGAGAGTCGGTAAGAAGATTTTCAACGAGGCTCACGATTTCGTCTTTTTCGACTCCTGCGACAACAGCAGTTCCTGCTTCAACTGCTTCAGGGCGCTCCGTTTCGGTGCGCAAAACGACAACGGGCTTTCCGAGATGGGGAGCCTCTTCTTGGAGTCCACCCGAATCGGTAAGCACCATGAGCGAACGGCTCATAGCGTTGTGCATGTCTTCCACATCAACAGGGTCGCACAGCGAAACCTGCTTGTTTTCACCAAGGATGGCAAAAACGGTATCGCGTACAGCTGGATTGAGGTGAACGGGGTAGATAACACGCAGCTCAGGATGGTTTGCGCAAATCGCTTCAATTGCATGGCAGATGTTCTCAAGAGGACGGCCGAGGTTTTCTCGGCGGTGCGCCGTAAGAAGAATTGTGGGATTAGAAAAATCGTGATCTTTGAGTACGGGATCTTTGAATTGGTAATCTGGTTTTGTGGTGTACTGGAATGCGTCGATTACCGTATTGCCCGTAACGTAAACATATTCGTTGACTCCCTCGTGAGCGAGTGCCGCGCGATTTCCTTCTGTTGGAGCAAAGTGATACGTTGCGATAGCTGAAATGATTTTGCGGTTCATCTCTTCAGGAAAAGGTGAATAGCGGTTGTATGTTCTCAGACCAGCCTCAACATGGCCGACGGGAATTTGTCGGTAAAAAGCAGCAAGTGCTGCTGCCATGCTTGTGGTGGTGTCTCCATGAACAAGGACAACGTCAGGAGAAGAAGCATCTAATACAGCATCCATTTTTTCGAGCACGGATGTCGTAATTGAAGTAATGGTTTGGCTTGGTTTCATTATTTCGAGATCAAAGTCGGGCTTGACGTGAAAGATATCGAGAACTTGGTCAAGCATCGAACGATGCTGGCCAGTGACGCAAACGGTGCTCTCTATTCCGTCCGCTTGCTCTAAGGCTATAACAAGGGGACACATTTTGATCGCTTCGGGACGAGTTCCGAATACGGTTAGTACGTTCATGATTACCTCGCGTTTAAATGATGTGGGTCAGTCTGCAATCATCGATATCGTAGCATATCTCCTTACGGCACATGGAAATGGCGCAGAATCTTCTAATGTGTTTTGGGAGACTTTTACATTATGATAAGCTTTTGCTATTGGGGTACGTATAAACGGTTGAATCAGAAGGCATTATGAGCAATCCAAAAGTGTCGATTATAGTCCCCGTGTACAACGTTGCGGCGTATCTTGGCGCGTGTCTTGAAAGCTTGGTCAAACAGACACTTTCGGACATTGAGATCATTTGTATCGATGATGGTTCCACTGATGGTTCTGCTACGGTGATCAGCAGTTTTATCGAGCAGGATTCACGGGTTATAGGCCTATCGCAGCAAAATTCAGGGGTTGCGCATTCCCGAAACCAAGGGCTTGATACCGCGCGCGGCGAGTATATCCTCTTTGTTGATGCGGATGATTGCATCGCGCTGCATACATGTGAAAGACTCTACGCTGCGGCAACAAGCGAACACGCTGATATTGTGGTGTTCGGTGGGCGATCATTCCCGCCTTCTCAGTGGGCCGATCAATCGTTTGCGCAGCGAAGGAAAACGTATCGCAAGCAGGGGATCAAGGCGCTTCTTGAAGAACCCGGCGGCAATCCGCTCATGTGCAATAAATTCTATAGCGCAGCCTTAATCAATGCGCATAACGTTCGCTTCAACGAAGCGCTCGTGCTTGGTGAAGATAATGCATTTCAATTCACGGTATTTCCTCGTGCATCAGTAATTACCTTTGTGGATGATGCGCTATATTTTTATCGACAGCGTTGCGATTCAGCTGTTCTTTCCCGCATGGACGATCATGATAAAAAGCTCTTTCTCCATTTTGACCTCGTCAAATATGTTGTTCAGACGTGGGAAGAGCTGGGGTTTGTGGCAGGCCATGAACAGGACCTATACGCATGGGCAATTCGAATCCTCTATACAGAGGCTGTGCAGACTTCATTTAATGAACGGGAGCGGTTCTCCCGTGAGTTTAATGCGTTCTTTGAATCGAGGGTACATTCATATGAAGTGTTCTTGCCAGACCCCGAAATTGCGCGTTCGTATGAATTCATGAAAGAATCCGCTGGTGTTAGTGAAAGCGTGCCGAAGTTTTCGGTGCTCCTTACATCTGAAGGCGGCTCTGATGTCGAAGAAACACGCGAGGCTCTTGAGGGTATCGCTTTTCAGACTGAACAGGCGCTTGAGATCGCAGTGATGCAGCCTTGCTTTTTGGGAGGTTCGAGCGACGTTGCGCCTTCGTGCAATGAAGCAATTCTTGAGTTTGCCTCGAGGGACAAACGGGTTCGGATACTTGAATCTTGCGATTTTCGCCAAGCAATCAAGGCTATGCGGGGAGAGTATGTTCTCTGCTTGTCGCTTAATGCCGTACTCGATCAATCAGCGCTTCGTTGCGTATCTGATGCCATCAAAACACTGAGGAATTCCGAGTGCTCCGCAGCAGGGGTAGACGTACTTTCATTTCCAGATTATGGAAATCTGCTCCGATGCAAAAGTCTCCTTGCTGTGAGTGAGCCCAGCCTCAGTGAGGATATGAGGGGACCTTGGGGCGTGTCTCCCGAAGTGCTTGAGGGCCATGTTTTTGAGGTTGCGTCACTGGTCATAGCTAATAAGGTTGTCAGAAGATCCTTACTTGTTGAACATCTAACTACCGATGCGTCTTCCTTGTTGAGTTCATATGCACAAGCCCTCATGCAGGCGCAATGTGTCACACACCTTGATGAGCCGCTTGTCAGCTTTCTGCCCTTGCGATTTGCGGATTCCCACGCAGTGCTTGCAGCAATGCAGGCTATGATTGGCTCATGCAAGGAGATTGCGCTTGATAATAAGAGTGATGAGGCTGCTGCAGATCTTCGGCGTGCGATTGCCTTGTTACTGCTTGCGCAGTTAGAGCTTTTACGAGAACGGGATACGTTTGTTGTAGCTCATGAAATTGTACAGGCGTATTTGCGAGAATTATTGATTGCTCTGTCGGTTCGTGAATCTGATGTATTCGCATCCTCCGACGCTGCTCGAATTGAAGCGCTTTGCACCTTAGATGGTTCAGCCTGTTTTAATGCGCTGAACACAATGCTTGTTGATGATCTTTTTGTTTCCCAAAGGCTTGCCGCACTTGATGCTCAAAAGCAAGGCAGGGAAGTGAGGCAGCTTCGCGCTGAGGTCAGGGATTTTTACGATTCAGTGAGTTATCGAGTGGGGCGCACGGTGACCTATGTGCCAAGAAATGCTGTGCGATTGGTTAAGAAGTGCTTAGGTAAGTAAAATGCGTCTGTAACAATTGAAGGGAAAGGTCTCCCGTGTCTATCTTTAGTGCGAGATCAGAAAATGCTATCAAAGTGTCCGTTATCGTTCCCGTGTATAACACGGCAACGTATTTGCGGCAGTGTCTCGATAGCTTGCTGGCGCAGACGCTCACAGAGTTAGAAATCATCTGCGTGAACGACGGATCGACAGACGATTCACTTCTTATTTTGGAGGAGTATCGTGCTCGAGATTCGCGCATCAAGATAATCTCAAAAGAGAATGCGGGATACGGTCACACTATGAATGTCGGCTTCGCAGCGGCGCGTGGTGAGTATGTTGGCATACTGGAATCAGACGATTTTGCTGATCGAGCTATGTATAAAGACCTGTATCGGTTTGCCAAAAGGCATGACCTTGATGTGGTGAAAGCAAACTATTACGAATACAGTGAGCAGGGTGATGTTAAGCAAGAGCCTTTTGCTCGCTTTACGTATAAACGCGTGTTTAACCCTGCAGAAGAGCAGCAGGTTCTTACGGTGCTCCCCATTATTTGGTCGGCATTGTACCGAAGGCAACTCATAAGTGATAACGATATTCGATTCAACGAATCACCCGGTGCATCATATCAAGATACATCTTTTGTCTTTCAGGTTTGGGTGAGCGCTCAGCGTGCAGCGCTTCTGCCAAAAGCCTATCTCCACTATCGTGTTGACAATGCAGCCTCATCAGTGCGGTCGTCTTCTAAGGTTTTTGCGGTCTGCGATGAGTATGCAACAAGTGAAGCCTTTTTGAGGAGAGACGCAGATCGGTATGATACGTTCGCGCCAATACTTAATCTGATGAAACTGGGAACGTACTGGTGGAACTATAACCGCATTGCTGATGAATTCAGACCTCAGTTCGTTGACAAGATGAGCGCGGAGTATCGTGCCGCTCGTGAAGCTGGCACCCTCAAAAGAGAGCATTTCAACGATACTGACTGGGCTTCGCTGGAGTTGCTTATGGATGATCCTGAGCAGTTTAAAGTGACGTTTGCGTCAGGACTGTAGCGTTCTTTGGTGTTTCGGTTTTGCTGCTGGCTGGCTTTCTTGCATGAATCCTAAGACAAACATAAGCGGCGCTACGTAGTAGAGTGGGATGGCGTACCAATACAAAACCATCGGTCCAATCAGCACCGAGAGCAGCGTTGCTGCAGGGATTGCAAAAGCTATGAGCGCTCGTTTGTTGCGCTGGCGTAAAGCGAAGCAGAATCCGATAAAGGGTATCCAGGTGCACCACAAGCCGAAACTGGTGACAAGTGGGGTTTCAAATTCAACCATCGCAATGAAATCAGTTGCCTTTTGTATGGGATTAAGGGCTGGGGCGTCGGTATCAAGCGGAGCGAGAAATGCTCGTGCATCATCAACGCCGCCGGGGAAGTATTTCTTCCAGTTTTCCATGTGCCCATCATCAAAAACATCTCGCGAGAGATCGTTTCCGTAGCCGATTTTCCAAAACGGGCAGAACCAGCCAAAGGTTTGATTTACGGCAGCCGATGTGTAAATACCTGGATATTCGAAGCCGAGTTTGGCCCAAGCGGCTAGATAGGCGCTTCGATCGGCATCGGTTGCCCCGTCTTTTGTTGCCCAAACCACTTCATCGGCGCGTCGTGGGTTGTAGATTTCGGCGGTTTGCTCACAGTTGATAAAACGTTCGAGTTGATCGTATTGCTCTGGTGGTATTTCAGCTCCGCTTGCCAGGAGGCGTCCTGTTTGCTGAAGCGGGATGAGTATAAACGTGGTGGGCGAAGAGGGTGGGCTTGTCGGCTTTTTCTCGATGGCACCATTTTGCATGACGGCTGGCATAAACATGTCGCACAGCAGTACGGCAACAAGAACAATGGGAGCGAATGTTACTGCTGAGCGAATTCTGAATCCTTTGTTGAAGAGGAAGAAGGCAAGGAAAGCGAGAAGCACCACGTAGAGCATCGTTTTCTTGGTGGCAATGGTTAGGATGGTGATGACGGCAAAGGAGGCAATGAACCAAGGGTTTTTGAGTATTGAGCCTCTACTGCGGCACATTTCAACAAACAGAACGGCAAACAGGATAAACAACCAACCATTGAAACTATCTTTGGACATGCTCATAGCCGCAAGCGGAAAGATGCTCAACAAACAAATAGCTGCAAGACTCAAGCCAGTGATGACGCGTGGCGCACCGATTCGCTTCATGTACGTAAGCATGAAAGCAAAGCTTGCTGCACTCAGAAGCGATTGGATAATTCCGAAGATATAGAGTCCCACGGCTCGGTTTCCAAGCGCATCGCCGAGGTGCCAAAATAACCCAAAAACCCAGGTGTCGAAAAGTGGGTTCCCGTTTGAATAAGGCTCGATTGCGTAGACTTGGAAAAGCTGACGGATTGCATCGTCGCGGACGAGTCCAGGGTAGTGCGATATGACCCAAGGAAGCCAGCAGAGACAGATAATGCCAAGGTAGATAGGGAAGTACCGCTTCATCGCGGCCTTCATAGTTAAGGATGTATCACGCGGCATTGCAGCTTTTTGGGCAAGCCAACGAAATAGGTAGGCAAGTGCTACGTATGAGATCGCTGCAATAACAATGAGTGCGACCAGGGAAAGCGCCATTGAGGTGCCACTGCGCGTAATGGGTTCCATGGAATCGGTCGTCTCGAACGCATAGCCAATAACGCTGCTGATTGCGATGAGGCATGCAGCAAGGAGCGCATAACCATCAAAGGATGGAAGGGCTAGTTTTTTGAGAAATTTTTGCATCATATCCGTCCGTTTGCTTGTGCGCAGGCTGCTATTACGTTGTTGGCGGTCGCGTCCCAGGAAAACAGGGTATCGACGCGGTTTTTGATGTTGGATCCAAGCTGCTGATTGAGTGCGGGGTTTGCCGCAAGCGTGCGAATATGCGCGACAATTTCTGGTGCATTGGCGCTTTCAAGCAGCAGCCCGTAATCACTTGTTGGCATGAGTTCTGCAACACCGCCAACCTGTGTGATGATAGGTGTGGTACCCCATGCCGCCGCTTCAAGCAGCGACGTTGAAAATCCTTCCGACCGCGTTGGAAGACAAAATGCATTTGCGGTGGACAGTAAAGCAGAAATATCGGTAGCATCGAGTTTGCCCAAAAGGTGAACATTCGAATACTTACCATCTGCGAAAAGTGTTGCAAGAGGACCATCGCCTGCAAGTAAAAACTGAATGGCGGGCTCTCCCTTAAGAAGTGAAGCCGCCTCAGCCAGGGCTGCGATTCCTTTTTCGGGTATGAGTCGCCCGACAAACGATACAACAAAGGTGGTGTCATCCAATCCGAGCTCTGCTCGGAAATTGCGCTCCGACGAACGGTTGCGAAACGTTTCGGCATCGATTGAATTGCTCAGGACGCCGCGCGCTTCGATTCCGAAGTGAGTCAGCCAAGCAACGCCCGCCGAAGATACGGCGTAGTAATCAATCGCATGACGTTTCATCATGGCGGTAAATGCATGCTCATACGCGGAAACAGGAATATCGATGATGCTATTTCCCATGGTGAGATGCGCTGATCCGTGATCGATGAGAATGGGTTTGACCCCTTTTTTCTCAGCAAATCGAACACCTTCAAGCGAATGGAAGTAAAACCGCGTATTTATGATGACATTGTCTATCGGTTGCGCCTCGAGATAAGCCATTTCTTTTTTGTAGGACTCATTCTTCAAAGGGAGGGGGTAGCGCCCCTTCAAAACATTACGACAGGGCAGTCGAATAATCTCGATACGCTCCGCTAAGTGTTCGCGCTCGGCGAGGCCGAATACGTTAGAGGTTACAATGATCGCCCGCTTTCCCATACCCGCCAAAGCATACGCAAGGTTCTGGGTGTAGCACTCTACGCCCCCCGTATTTGGTAGATAGTTAGCGGAAAAGATACAATAGGTTTCGTTCATGAAGAAAAGTATAGCATGT
>JAVWLC010000075.1:0-857 GCA_036638175.1 Raoultibacter sp.
TTTATTTATGAGTCAACGAATCGCCTTCGGTAACATTTTATTTTGAGGCAATACGGTCCTGACTTTGCTTTGGTTTGGGAGTACATACTATCAGGGGTGATTTCATGGACATACATTTGATGCTTCAGCCGACCACTATGAATCGAAAGACAGCTTTACACGAACTAGCCATTGTCAATACAAAAACCGAGTGCTATGGTTTGGCGCTCACTGAGGAACAGGTGGGCGCACTTGCCGAAAGACGAGTCGATGCGCTCAAAACGATGGGCCGCGTTGAATTCGGGCGGGGAGTGCTGCACGATATCGTGCTCGCTTTCGCAAGTTCACCGTATCTAACGCAGGATTCTTACAGCGAGACGCTGGGTGATTTACAGGATGTGTTCTACCGACTCAAGGAGACTTCGGAAGAGCAGATTGCCGACGACGATTTGATTGATGCAATGCGTCGTGTTTTTGACGACGAAGCGAACGGGTCCGTTGAGTACTTGGGTGAGATGACGGCAACCCGTCTCCTTGCTGAGGCTCGCCGCGGGGGACAGGACGCAAACGAAGATTGGTCAGAACACGATTCGTATGAAAAAGAATCCGACGATTCCAAAGATGGGGCATCCGACGGAGTGGATCGCGTGTTTGAAGGAGAGCAGCTCGAGCGACCCGACGCTGATTATGCCGTTGCCTTTTACGAAGACTACGACGAAATGTTCCGCATCAAATATGACACGAACGGACGAATTGGGGGATCTTCGCTTGGATAACACATCGAAGGATTTAACGGTGATTGCAGGAGATCTTGTGCAAGGCGCGGCGATCCCCGACACGTTAGGAACTATCGAGCAACTAACATTCCAAACGGAGCT